>JANNQW010000441.1:0-8121 GCA_031400955.1 Verrucomicrobiota bacterium | reverse complement strand
TTCTCTGAAGTGTGAGAAATGCGAGACCAGCATCCTCCTGCTCGACAAAAAACTCGCGCGCACGGCGAAGGAAATCCTCCTCCTCAAAATCACCGCCGACGGCTTCGACCTCGGTGACCAGCGTCGGGAAACCTCGGCGAACGATTTGCCCGAAGCGGAGCGCGTTGTAAAAGCGTGGTTCAAAGGGAAATCGCCCGAGCAAATTGAAACCAAACTGGCGTGGAAATTAACTGCGCGCTCAGAGCTTCTTGCCAATCGAGCCGTGATTCTTTCGGCGGAGAATGACGGCGAAAGCAGTTCAATCGACTCAGACCACAAAGTCGTGTCGCTTGGGGAAGTATGCTCAATCCTCAATGGCTTTGCATTCAAGAGCGAGGATTACGTCGAAAACGAGAAGGGCTTGCGCATCATCAGAATTGGCAACGTCCAGAAAGGCGAAATCGTTGACCAAGCGCCGAAATTTTATGCGCCGGGACGAGCCGAAGAATTTGCGCGATACAGCTTGAGCGAGGGCGACATCTTGCTCTCCTTGACCGGCAATGTTGGTCGTGTTGGCCGGATTCCAAAAGCAATGCTGCCTGCGCTTCTCAATCAGCGCGTCGCCAAAATCGTTCCAGACACCGCACTGATTGAGCCTGCATATCTGTTCCATCTTCTGAACGAAGACCGGTTTGAACAAGAAGCCTGCCGTTCGGCTACTGGCGCTGCACAACAGAATCTCAGCACGCGCTGGCTAGAGACTTACGAAATCCCACTGCCACCGCTGGACGAACAGCGGCAGATTGTAGCAGAGATCGAGGGCTACCAGAAAGAGATCGTCCGCTTGGAGTTTGAAATCGCGACGAACCACGAGCGCATCCAAGCCGCTATCGACGCGGTGTGGAACGGAGAGTCGGAATGAACAACTTCGAGGAGCAACGTCGTCTCGTGGCGGAGCTGGACGCGGAGGCGGCGCAGATGGATTCGGTGCGTTCGCTGCTCCCCCGCTTCGAGGCCAAAATCCAGCGCGTGCTTGATCGGGTTTGGGGTGCGGAAAATAATGAGACATGAAAAAAGGTGTCCGGCTCGCGCCGGACACCTCCAATTTGCCGCTTCTGAATCAACCGTATGGGCGTTGATTGGTCGGCTTGAGAGAGACCCCCATCTGACTGGCTTGTTGGGCAATGGCACCGGCAGTCCGTCCCAGTTTCAGGCCCATGACCCGAGTAGGTGTGTTCTGATTTGCCAATTGCCGCAATGCTGCGCGGTCAGTGGAAGTCCAGGCGTTGCCTGAATTACGAGTAGATTTACTCATGATTTGCTTATCTTTGGACAAAACCCCCTCCAAACTCAAGGCTTGACTCACAGGCAGAAATCTGGGAAAAACGCAGTCGCTTAACTCCACGTTTACCCTCTGCACGGAGTTCTCCGTGTCGGGGTTGACCGGAAAGCCGCCTCCGGGAAACTGGTGGCGGCTTTTTTGTATGGTTTTGAACCATGGGACATTTTGCTCAATGAACCATGCTTGTCAAGAAAATGAATTGACGATATCAGAAAATACACGACGCTTGTCAATATGAACTCAATGCTCTCCATCCACCTTCGTGCAGCCCGGCTGCGGCTCGGCTGGAGCCTGGAGGAGTTGGCCACTGAGACCGGGGAGATCACCAAGCAAATGCTCAGCAAATATGAGCAAGGCGCGTCCCTTCCATCGCGTCCCGTCTTCCTCCGGCTCTGCCAAGCTCTCCGGGTGCCGGCGGAATCTCTGTTGACGACTCAGGTCTCTGATGTCCAGTTTGTCGCATTCAGAAAGAACGCAGATCTTCCTGTGAGCGAACAGGATCGAATCAAGGCCGAGGTCTTTTGGTGCATTCAGCGGCGGCGGGATTTCATGCGCATGATCGGGGAGGAAGTTCCTTCCGCCCGGCTGCCGCGCTACGAAGCCAAGCATGTCCAAGAAGCAGAAGCTCATGCCGCTGAACTCAGGCTCCAGTGGGGCCTCGGCTCTGGGCCTTTGCCAAATTTGACGAACCTTCTAGAAGACAAGGGCTTCGAGGTCATCGTCGTCAAGGCGCACGAGCGGTTTAGCGGCATTTCTGCATGGGCGGACAATGGGAGGGTACCGGTGGTGGTTGTGCAGGCGCGCCCTCAGGATGGAGCACGGCAACGTATGGACGCAAGCCATGAAGTAGCCCATCTTGTAGGAAGCCCATCGAATCAAGACGATGAAGAAGACTATGCCAAGCGGTTCGCTGGAGCCTTCCTGCTGCCCGCGTTGGATGCTCGGCGTGAGTTTGGTTCCCCGAAGCGGAACCGGATCACCCTGGCTGAACTCAAGGCAATCAAGATCAAATACGGGATCAGCATTCAAGGGATTTTGCGACGCGCTAGGGATTTAGAAATCATCAATCAGACCTCCTATGATTGGTGGCATGCCATATTGGGAAAACAAGGAAAGCGCAAGGATGAGGGAGAGCCATATGTTTCAACAGAGCGGCCAACTAAACCGGCGCGTCTCGCTTCGAGAGCTGTGGTCGAAGGATTGATTTCCACGGATCAACTAAGGGGATACGGCGAACTGGGGCCGGAAGAAATTGCAGACCTTCAAGGCCAGACGCCCGTCCGCTACGATACTCCACAGCGCCGTCTACTGCGCATGACAAAAGAGGAACGTGATACCGCATGGGCCGAGGAATCCAAGCAACTGGCGGAGCATTACCGAAAACACCCGGATGAGGTGCTGCCTGATTTCTACGATGAAGACCCAGATTGACCCTCAACGCGGTGAAATCTGGTGGGTGAACTTTCACCCCCAAGTCGGCGACGAAATCATGAAGAAGCGACCCGCCATCGTGGTTAGTCGTGATCGGGGAACTCCCTTTGAGTTGCGAATCGTCGTTCCTCTAACTGACTGGAAGCCAGCGTTCGAGCAGCACTACAGCAAGGTGCAGATTACGGCCAGCAAAGTGAACGGATTGCCCAAAGATTCTGCCGCCGATGTTTTTCAAATGAAGAGTGTTTCCCTGTTTCGCTTCGACAATCAAAGGATTGGGTGCGTCACCAAAGCGGAGTTGGATGATATTTGTGTCGCAATTCAATTCGTAACAGGGATGATTTAATCAAAAAGGTCAGTCATGAAAACTGTATTTCAGATGGCAGGGCAGTTCGGCCCGTTCCCATGGGACGGCGATCTGGCGAACGCTTTTCGTTTTACCGAAGTCGAGCCTGCGCTGTCGCAGGGCGCGGAAGTAGTTTTCGATTTTGCAGGTGTGACCAACATGACCAGCTCGTTCTGCAACGCGCTGATTGCTACGCTCATGGCGCATCATGAAGCGGAGTTTAACAGCCGGGTGAGTTTCCTCAACTGCACCGGTGTGGTGAGGGACTTCATCAGCATGGCGATGGCACTCGGCAGGCGTGAGGCACGAGAGCTGGCTTAATTCACTGAGGCGCAACGGAGTTGGCGGCGGTGCGTGGGCTGCACTCCCGCTTCGAGTGCCAAAATCCAACGCGTCCTCGACCGGGTGTGGGGGAATGGTGCAGAATGATGTTTAATTTGGATATATTAAACGAGTGGCGCGCCAATTAGATAGCATTGGGGCCAAAAGCCTGTCCATGATGGTGGACATTTTTTAGGACATTTTCACGCAACACTTGCATCTTTCGCCCGTAAATACGATTATAGAGCGCTTATAAAAGTGGACATCTATGAGGACATATGAGAAGACACATCCCTGGTTAAAATTTCGCGCCAATCTTGGGGAGATGGGAGCGGATTTCTGGCTGTTGCTGGGAGAAGCCAGCTCCAAGTGCGAGCATTTGTCACGAGTGCCCTTGCGACCAGACACAGCGGAAAAACTGCACCGGCTTTATCTCGCCAAAGGTGCGGCGGCGACGACCGCCATTGAAGGAAATACACTTTCAGAGGCTGAGGTATTGCAGGCGGTGGATGGCAAATTGGAGGTGCTGCCCTCAAAGGAATACCAGAAACAGGAAGTGGATAACATCATCGCGACGTGCAATGAGATCACCACGCAACTGGCGGAAGGCAGGCTTCCCGTTCTTTCCAGAGAGTTGATATGCCACTACAACGCGGCGGTGCTGGCGAAGCTGCCGCCGAAGGAAGATGCGGTGCCGGGGAAATTTCGTAATCATTCCGTATTGGTGGGGAATGTTTATCGCGGCGCGCCAGCGGAAGATTGCGAGTATCTGGCGGATCGGATGTGCGCATGGTTGAACGGTGAAGACTTCGCGGCGAAGCCGGGCAAGGAAGTGATCTATGCCATCATCAAGGCGGTGCTGGCACATGTTTATCTGGCGTGGATTCACCCATTTGGAGACGGTAACGGGCGCACTGCAAGGTTGCTGGAGTTCCAGCTTTTGCTGGCAGCGGGAGTGCCCTCGCCGGTGGCGCACTTGATGAGCAATCATTACAACGAGACGCGCACGGAGTATTACCGACAACTGGAGTTTGCAAGCAAGTCGGGCGGTGATGTGCGCCCGTTCATGCTCTATGCAGTGCAGGGGCTGGTGGACGGACTGCGCAAGCAACTGGAATTCGTTTGGGAACAGCAGTGGGATGTCACATGGCGCAACTATGTGCATGAGCGCTTCCAGCATGAAACGAGTCCGAGCGCGACGCGGCAGCGCCATCTGGCGCTTGATCTCGGTGCTCGTAACGAGTGGGTGCAGCTCGGCGACCTGACCGAACTGACGCCACGGCTGGCGAAGGCCTATGCCACAAAGACAGCAAAAACGGTGCAGCGTGATTTGAACAACCTGCAAGAACTGGGTTTAATTGAGCGTGACGGGCGCAAAATTCGGGCACGGCGGGAATTGATCTTTGCTTTCCTGCCTTTGAAAAAACGGCTTTGACGAAGTGAGCGACTAGGCGTTTATGCGATAGTTGCGTTTATTCTTTCGATATGCCTTCCGAAGCTCAAGCCCGCATCACGATTAACAAGCTGCTGGAAGCGGCAGGCTGGCGGTTCCTCCCCGACGCGCAGGGCCGACGCGAGAACATCGTCTGCGAACATCGCGTGACGAAGAACGTGTTCGCGCCAAATGCCGATCTTGGTGGTGACTTCGAGCACGCCCCGGACGGCTTCGTGGATTACGTGCTGCTAAACACGGATGGCCGAGCCGTGGCGGTGGTGGAAGCCAAGCGAGAGGGCATTGACCCGTTGACGGCGAAGGAACAGGCGCGGACTTATGCAGAGTCTCTCGGTGTAGTGCACATTTTTCTGAGCAACGGGCTGGTGCATTACTATTGGAATCTGAGGCAGGGCAATCCGGTGCGCGTGTCGCGTTTCCTGCCGCTGAAAGAACTCGGCGAGGCGGCAGAGTGGAGGCCGGATGCGGCGAGGCTCGCGGCGGCTACGGTGGATGAGAACTATATTGCGGTGTCGCAAGATGCAGCGTGGCTCACTTACTCGGATGTAGAGCGGGGCCAGGTGATGGTGAACAAGAAGATTCGATTGCTGCGCGACTATCAAATTGAGGCCATGCGTGCGTTGCAAAAAGCCGCTTCACCCTCGCAGCATCGGTTTCTCTTCGAGATGGCCACGGGCACGGGCAAGACGTTATTGAGCGCGGCCATCGCCAAGCTCTATCTCCGCACGGAGAACGCGACTCGCATCCTGTTTCTCGTGGACCGTCTGGAATTGGAAACTCAGGCGTGGAAGAATTTTAACGCCTACCTCGCCAACGACGCAATCAACACAGTCATCTACAAACAGAAGCGTCACGATTGGAAAAACGCACAGGTGGTTGTGACGACGATCCAGAGCCTCGCTGCGCGCAACCGCTTCCTCCATGAGTTCGCGCCAACAGATTTCCAGCTCATCATCAGCGACGAAGCGCACCGCACGATCAGCGGGAACAACCGGGCGATCTTCGAGTATTTCACCGGTGCCAAGCTCGGTCTGACCGCCACGCCGCGTGATTACCTTAAGGGCGTCAACACCGCCGACCCGGAACACGACCCGCGGGAATACGAGCGGCGGCTGTTGCTCGACACGTATCGCACGTTCGGGAGTGAAGACGGCAAGCCGACCTTTCGCTATACACTGCTCAACGCCGTTCAGCACGTCCCGCCTTATCTTTGCAATCCCGTCACGCTCGATGCCCGCACGGACATCACCACGCAGATGCTTTCAGACGATGGTTACACTGTCACTGTGCCTGCCAATGAGGACGGGCAGGAACAGGAGCTGGTGTTCGGCAAAAAGGATTACGAGCGCAGGTTTTTCTCCATTGAAACCAACCTGAGCTTCGTCCGCTGTTTCCTCGACAACGCCAAGTGTGATCCTATTACGAGTGAGGTTGGCAAGACGATCATGTTCGCCGTCAGCCGCAAGCACGCGACCAAGCTGGTCACATTGCTCAACGAGGAAGCGACCCGTCGCTGGCCGCAGGAATACGCCGTCGGCTCGACGTTCGCCGTGCAGGTCACGTCAGACATTCCCGGCGCGCAGCAGATGACGATTGATTTCGCGAACAACAATCTCAATGGCAAGTCAAAGTGGCGCGCGGATAAGTTCCGCGATTACGACACCAGTCGCACACGCGTCTGCGTGACTGTCGGCATGATGACCACCGGCTACGATTGCGAAGACCTGCTGAATGTGGCGCTGGCTCGGCCGATTTTCTCGCCCACCGATTTCATCCAAATCAAAGGACGCGGCACACGGCTTTTCACTTTCAAGCATGGTGAGGGCGCAAGTCAGTGCTCCGCCAAAAAGGACGGTTTTGCTCTCTTCGACTTTTTCGCCAACTGCGAATACTTCGAAGAGGATTTTGATTACGACCAGAAGCTGACCCTGCCCAAAGGTCCGCCCGAAGAAGGCGAGGGTGGCGGTGGTGGTGGCACTCGCATTGATGATTATACCAATACTTCGCCTGATCCGATGGCTTCGGTGGCTCAGGAAAATATTGGGCCGTGGGGAATGAAAATTGATCGCGAGATGTATCGCGAGCGTTTTGCCAACCAGATGGCTGAAGCCGCCAGCGCCGACGACATTCTCCGGCAAGCGGTGGAAGCGGAAGACTGGTCCGCTGCAGAGGAGCGGGTGCGGCAGCTGCTTTTCGAGAAACCGGAGGAGTTTTGGAATCTTCCCAAGCTGCAGGAGCTTTATCAAACCGACCGTAAGCCAAGTCTTCGGGAAATTCTGATGAACATCTTTGGACTGGTTCCCGCCATTCAAAGCCGGGAGCAACTGGCTGGTGAATCATTCGAGCGATACATCACGACCCAGCCGGTCAATGCGGTTCATGGGCGGGAGTTGCGCGCTGTCTTCATCGGCTTTTTGCTGGAGCCGGAGTGCCGTCGTCTTCTTGAGAGGGGCCTTTTTGCAGACCTCCGTGCGCGCGACGCGGGCTTATATCAAGCTCTGACACGTCTGACCCCTGAAGATCGGACTGCGATGATTGGATATCTCCAAACGGCAGTTAATCTTAACGAATTCGAGATCGCAGCCTGAGTAGCCGGAAACTTTGTCCGTTTTAAAAAGACCATTGATACAGCATCGACTGGAAGCGAGACTGTCGGTCGTTCCAACGAATGATGTTTATGAAGCTCGGTATCAGTTCCATTTTTCTGCTCGCCGCCTTGGCCATGACAGGTTGCGAGAGTTCGCTGCCCCCTCGCGGAACTGCCGCCGGTCCGGCGGCCACCGACTCCCGCCGCCACTATGAGAACGACAACTTGTGGATTGATGATCGCATTCCTGGCTCTCCCTCGATCAAGCTCGTGCTCAGCGAGCAGCGGGCCTACTATTATAAGGGTGGTCGACTCGCGGGTATGTCGCCGATTTCCACCGGTAGCGAGGGAAACGCCACGGCGACCGGACATTTCCGAATCACGGAAATGGATCCGGAGCACAAATCCACGCTCTACGGCAATTACCTCGACGCCAACAGCAAGATCATCCAGACGGATGTGGACACCTCGAAGGATCCGAAGCCAGCAGGTGCCACGTTTGCTGGTGCGCCCATGGCGCATTTTATGCGGATCAATGGCGGCACCGGAATGCACGAGGGCTTTATGCCGGGCTATCCGGATTCGCATGGCTGCATTCGAATGCCAGGCTGGTTTGCCGCCGCGCTTTATGAAGCAGTGGACGTGGGCACTCCGGTGACGGT
>JANNQW010000440.1:0-7191 GCA_031400955.1 Verrucomicrobiota bacterium | reverse complement strand
ACGCGGGGCGCGTGCGCTCCAAGAACTCCAGCGCGCACGCCATCTGGCCACGAATTTATTTAAACCGCTCTAACGCGCGCCGCTGAAATTGCCGATCACCTTGGGTGAGGCTCCTTTTTTTAAGACGAAAATCTCATCACTGGCCGCGAAGGCATTATCCTCAAACCGGCCGCGAAGATCATCGGCAAATTCCTCGACAGCTTCTTCTCGTGCTGGGAAAACGAAAAGCGAATTGCGGTCCGGAGCCACCAGCCAGATTTCATCACCAAAGACGTTCTTAAAAATGATGCCGAGTGATGGCGCGATCAGCAGGCAGGCCATGGTCGGCTCCTCACTCCGATAGACGGCATAGAGCACCTTGCCAGTTGCGTCTTTCTTCAACTCAGGTTGCAACTCCGCGAGCCGCCGGTCGGCCACAGCTTGGGCGCGCTCGAGAAACGACTCCCAGCTCAAGCCCAGTTTGACGAACTCCTCACGCGTGCTGACGCGCAGCTTTCCGTCAGCACTCAGGCGAGCGGGAGTGAAAACGGTGTTCTTGGAATCGGCGAAGGGCTTCGAGATGGACGATCCCATGACGCGCGGCTCGGGCAGCAGGAGATACGTTTCTGCCTTCGGAGGAGCCTTCGTCACCGCAGGCGCGGGATCTGCGGCGTGGATCGCTCCAGAGAAAAATATCAGCCAGATCGCCAGTTTCATCAGCCGAGCATGGCGTTTTTGTCGCCAGCATCAACCCAAATGTCGCACTTCAATTTTGAAAATAAGCTTCTTTATGAATTATCATTGTGGTGTCCAATATCACTCGTCTTACGTATTATGCTCACCGTCAGCTGATGGAATCGGTGGAGGACTTTGCTGGGCATCCCGCTTCAGCACTTCGATGTTGAAGTAATGCGCGATGTGAGGGTATAGACGAATACTCTGCAAATATAATAACAAATATCCCAGAAGAACTCCGAAAAATGTTCTTGGAATAACGGCGAGGGGAGAATCCCATCGATTAGCCCACATAAACACTACGAATGAGAATACTAATAGTAGTATTACCTTAAGAAGGGTCGCTTTCCGTTTATGCTCGTCGAGCATATTTAATATCTGCGCGGCTATCTTGCTCTGTTTCATTGTATATTTTTGCCCAACGCTTCGGATCAGGCGACGGCGAGCGAGAGGCGTCGATGACACGACAGATGCCGTTCGAGCCGTTGTCTGCATCCGTTTTGTTTGCTTTGGTTCTTCATCTGGCCATCATAAATCTGAATCGGCACCGGTCTTGAGAATCATCGATCCAGAAGCCCCACTCACCGAATTCGTAGAACTTTGACTGGGCGTCATCGTGGCCTGGAATTCGCACCAAGTGGCTGACGAACTCGTCATGATCGGCCGCGTCAAACGCAAACTCTCCTTCCGAAAGGTTCAAGTCCAGATCATTCTCCATTGTGATCTCCCGGCTTGAGTCGGGAATGATCTTCGGGAGCCAGCCCCTGGCGAAAGGACTGTCGGCCTCAGCCTCTGCTCTAGTAGAGTAAGACAATCGAACTGACTCGTCGCATCCCACAAGTAGGATCGCCGTAAGTGCGAGGATTGTGTGGGCGCATGAAATCATTTTCTTGAGCGAACAGTTGGATCACCGACAAAAATGTGTGTTTGCGTCAGTTCCGCTATATGCGACTTTTCTGTGTGTTTCGCCATGCTTTTTTGCACACCTGTTTCTCAACCTCCGGAATCTGCGGTAAAATAAACAGAATTGTTTGCGAACCCTTGAAAAACGGGTGCAAACAGACACGCTGGCAAGCCCAAGCCAGGCAAAATGAAAGGGCGTTTTATGCAACACTGCTTGATTCGCTGTTGCATACTCACCCGGCCATCTGAAATAATCCAGCCTCTACCATGAAGCACCTCCTCCTCATTGCCACTTTGTTCTTTATACTTGAGACCACGCGCGCCACGGACTTCAAAAGCCAGGTGGCGCCAATTTTCAAGCAATACTGCTACAAGTGCCACTCTGAATTGCAGAAGAAAGAAAAGGGCAAGCTGGTTCTCGATAATGTCACTCGGCTGGCTGGCAAAATCGGACCTACCGAGATCATCAAGCCAGGTGATACCAGTGGCAGCAGCTTCTTCACGGCCATGACTCTACCCAAGACGGATGAGGACCACATGCCGCCCATAAAGGAATCCCAACCCCCGGCGGCCAGCATTGAGATCATCAAAGCTTGGATCGCTGAAGGTGCATCACTCGATGGTAGAAAACCGGCTGCGACAGTTACCAAACCCGCGGACCCGACCGCTCCCGCTGGGCCGGTCATGACTTGGACCAGCACCGACGACAAATCTATCCAGGCCAGCTTCGTGCGCCTTGAAGGTGAAAATCTCGTGATCAAGCGCGCCGATGGCGTCATCTTCACTCTTCCTCTGAGCCGTCTCTCACCAGAGAGCCAGGCCCAAGCGAAGAATGCAGGCAAGTAACGCTCACAATCCTGGCGGATGCCGCAGCGTGTAGCCCTTGTAGTTTCGCGCCGTCGGGCGCCACCGGGGGCCGTCTCCACGGCGACTGCCGAAATCGCTGGTGTCCAAACGCAGCCCGCAGACGCTCATGAAAACGTGTCCACCGCGAGCATAAATGGTGATGAAACGCCCGGGGCCTGGATCGCCATAATGCTGGAAGTCTTGCGATAAACGTGGTCCCGGAAGCAGGCCGGCGTGATGCAGCACGTATGAGACGGATCCGGAACAGTCGTAGCCACGATCGTAAAGATACCGATGCCCGCCACCCCAGACGTAGGGTTTGCCTTGCAGCCGGTTGGCCGCCTGGACAGCGATCTGCACAGCCTGGGGCATCGCTGGATTCGCATGAGCATATCGTCCGTCGTAATGAAGGACAGGCATAGAGCCGCGCGTTGACGCCATTATCGATGAAGAAGCACCGAACCGTTCCGCCGAAGACTTTTGGGTCCAAATCATTACCACGAAGAGCAAGACCCATGTCTCACAACAAAGTCGAAGAGCTGGATGGAAGCGAGAGAGCAAACTCATGGGAGATCAGGTTACCGTTCATTATTATAGTAATTATGGTATAACTCAAGAGTTTTTTATAGGTAATAGGCTAGACTAAATAAATATACAGATATCCTGAATTTCGACCACGTAGATGTTCCCGCGCCCGCTCCTTGCGCCCGCGCCAAAGCGTGGCATTCTCCGCGCTCTTTTCTTCACACACCCCTCATGGCCTTGATCGTCCAAAAATACGGCGGCACTTCGGTCGGCAATCCCGAACGAATCTGCAACATCGCGCGTCGCATTCTCGAAACTCAGCACGCAGGCAATCAAGTTATTGCCGTGGTCTCCGCCATGTCGGGTGTGACCAACGACCTCATCGCATTAGCCAACGCCGTTTCGAAAAATCCCACCGAGCGCGAGATGGACGTGCTTCTGGCCACTGGCGAGCAGCAAACCATCGCGCTCACCGCGATGGCGATCAATTCAATCGGCGGCAAGGCCGTCTCGCTCACCGGTGCCCAAGCCGGCATTCAAACGGACGGCGTGCATACCAAAGCGCGCATCTCCGATATCACACCGACGGAAGTTCACGAGATGCTCGACGAAGGAAACATCGTCATCTTGGCCGGATTTCAGGGGCAGACGCGGGACGGACTCATCACCACTCTCGGACGCGGCGGTTCCGATTTGACCGCCATCGCCATGGCCGCAGCAGTGAAGGCGGATCTCTGCCAGATTTTCACGGACGTGGACGGCGTTTTCACTTGCGATCCGCGCGTAGTTAAGTCTGCAAAAAAAATAAACGTCATCAGTTATGACGAAATGCTGGAAATGGCCAGCAGCGGCAGCAAAGTGATGCAGAGTCGCAGCGTCGAGTTCGCCAAAAAATTCGGCGTGCGCTTTGAAGTCCGCAACAGCATGAACACCAACCCCGGCACACTTGTGAAAGAGGAAGAAACAGGCATGGAATCCGTCGTCGTGCGCGGCGTCAGCATCGAGCGCAACCAGGCCAAGGTCACCATCGATGACGTGCCCGACCGTCCCGGTGTGGCCGCGATTATTTTTAGCGCCATCCGCGACGCGAACATCATTATCGACATGATCGTGCAAAACGTCAGTTGGGATGGCGAGACCGACATTTCCTTCACGTGCAGCGCTGCGGAACTTCCTAAAGCTGAAGCGGAATTGAACAAGATTATTCCCACGCTGGGCGGCAATGTGCAGCTCCGCAGCCAGAGCGGCGTGGCCAAGCTCAGCATTGTCGGCATCGGCATGAGAAGCCACAGCGGCGTCGCCGCCAAAATGTTCAGCGCGCTGGCGGACAACGGCATCAACATCCAGATGATCTCCACCAGTGAGATCAAAACCGCCGTCACAGTGAACGAAGACGAGATCGAAAAAGCCGCGAAAGTCGTGCACACGGCGTTCGGGCTGGATGCGTAAATCCAAATCTGCACTTCACAACCCGGCCACGCGGTGGTAAGATTCGACCATGTCCACACTCGCAGAAATCGAATCCGCAGTTTCAGTGCTTTCCACTGAAGATTTGCAAAATCTCGAGCGCACTTTGCACCGGCTATACCAGCAGCGAGGAGCGCATCTGCTATACGATGACCGTCATGGCTCAACAAGCGAGGAAGACTTGATCGCCGAAGCGGATATCGCTTTCATGGCCTACGACCGCGCGGAGGAGGCTCATGCCACTGCCCAGACGCGGTGAAGTCTGGCTCGTGGACTTGGGCCTCGCAGCCAAAGTCCGGCCCGCGCTCGTTATCAGCACGGCATTCGCCGGTCATGAGCGCGCACTCTATGCTGTGATGCCGCACACGACTGCCGTATGGGGCACTCGCTTCGAGGCATCCATCCCCTGAAATGGTTGGAAGAGGGTGCCTTTGATGCCCAGGGAATCCGGCCGGTACCGTCGAAGGTTTTCTTAAGAAAACTTGGATCCCTGAACGCAGAGCAACTTGCAATAGCAGAAGCCACCATCGCTGCATGGTTCAACTTGAAGCAGTTCGGGCTGGATGCGTGAGATAGGCGCTTGGCTAAATAGCCACTTGCCTGTCAGAAAGAATTATCACGTCCCCGCCAAAAAATTAAAATACTCTAGCCCGTTGTCCTTTCAGGAATAGATCAAGGGGCACCACTGCGTCCCGAGAGCAGCTGCACCAACTGGCGGGCCGGCACCAGATCAGGCTGAGCGCGCAATGCGGCCTGCGCCGCTGCGAGCGCCTCCTCTCTTTTCCCAAGGTTCACCAGGATGGTCGCCCTCGCATAAGGCAGCGCCCCATCGCGCGGGTTCGCCGCTTCACCGCGCGTCAAGGCTTCGATCGCACCCGCCGGGTCGCCTTTGCCATTGCGGGCCAGCCCAAGGTTATACCAAGCGCGAGACATGGTCGGATCAAGTTTTACGGTTTGTTCAAGCGCGTTCATGGTCCGGTCGATGTCCCCCGCTTCGTTCCATGCGAGGCCCAGTTCATAGTGATAGAGCGCCTGTTTCGGATCGAGCTTGATCGCCGCTTCCAGCGAGGCAATCGCCTCCTTGGTGCGTCCCGCAGTGCTGAGCATGATGGCGAGGTCATGATGGAACGGCGAAGAGTTTGGATCCCATTCAATGGCTTTGCGCAACTGGTCGATGGCGGCATCGGTGCGCCCGCGGGAATATTCATGCTGGCCGAGTTGCATCCGGCCGGAAGGCTGGTCGGCGCTTAAGTCAAGCATGTGCTGCAACTCGGTTCCCGCCAGCGAATCCGGACTCACATCATCACGCAGCGCCCAAGCGGCGGCGAGGCGCACGCTGCGCGAAGGATCCTTCAGCAAGGGCCGCAGCAAGTCACGCGCCGGATTGTTGCCGCCGGTCGCCAGGGAACCGAGCGCGTGCACTGCGGCACTTCGCACCATGGGGCTTTCATGACGCAATTGGTCTTGCAAGGCTTCGGTGACAGCCGGCTCTTGCGCCCATTGACCAAGGAGAAGAGCCGAGGAGGCCTTCCACGATGGAGTGTCTTCACCCTTCAACCAGGCTATCAAGGCATCGCGGGAAACAGTTTCGCCTCGTCGCGCCTGTGCGATCATTCTGGCGCGCTGGCGCGACGGCCGATTCATTTTGTCGCCATACCACTGCGTGACAAATCCAAGCGACCAGTCTGCGTCCTTGTCCGTGTGACAGCGATTGCAGGCGTTGGGAATGCCGGCCTCCTTGGTTAGCAGTGGATCGGGAATGGTGAAACCATGATCGTGGCGCGGGTGCCGCTGCATGTAAGTGGTCTGCGGCATGTGACAGTTGACGCACTGGGAGCCGGCACTTTCAGGCTTGTGAAACGTGTGGGCGACGGGCACGATGACCGGTGCTTTGGGAAACTGTGGCGTGGGCACGCTGTGACACCTCATGCAAAGCGCGTCACCGGTGGCGATGATCTTTGCGCTGTGCGGATCATGGCAGTCCAAGCAACGGACGCCGGCCGCGTGCATCTTGCTGGAAAGAAATGAAGTGAACTCGTAGTCCTCATCGCGCACCTGGCCATCGGGGTAAAAAAGATCGCTCTCATCCGTGATACTCAGCGCATAGTGATCGAAGAATGAATCGCCCGGCTTGAAGTCGCCGGTCAGTTCCGCGCGTCTCGCGTGACAGCTCGCGCAGGCTTCCATCGTCTGGTCGCGGGTGAGCTTCTTGATGGTTGGATCATTCTTCGCGCCACGGTTTTGCTTCTGCCATGCGTTGTGTGATTTCATCGGGCCGTGACAGGCTTCGCAACTGACCGTGCGCTCTGCCATGGTGGTGTGGAACTCATCTTTTACGGGATCATAATTTTTTCGCACCCGGGTGTTGTGACATGCGGCGCACATCGTGTTCCAATTCATGCCGCGACCTGTCCAATGCCCCCACTCGCCAGGCTTGCGATCCTCATTGCCATAGACATTAAACCATTCGTGCTTCTTGGGATCCCAGCATAATTCGAGCGTCTGAAGCCGGCCGCCTGGCGCAGGAACTAGAAATTGACGCAGGGGATCATGACCGATGACACGTTCGGCACGGTGGGTTTCCGTCTGGCCGCTTAAACCAAGCGTCATAATTTCACTGTGCTCGCCATTTTTCTGCACCTGAGATTTTTGGGTTCCGTGCACAATCTCACGCGGGGGATCGAAGGCCGCCAGATCCGGCGCCGGGTCCAACGCGCGTTCCGCCATGCCGTGATT
>JANNQW010000439.1:0-6841 GCA_031400955.1 Verrucomicrobiota bacterium | reverse complement strand
ACCCGCCGGGCAAGATGCCCCCGGTGTGACAGCCGCGTGTGATGCAGGCAAACATAGCGTCACGCACTCGATCGATAAATTGAATACTCTCCTCTGCCGACCGACAAACGCCTTCATTGGCCATCACGATCTCGCCAATCGTAAGTCCGGTCTTTTCCCCGATGGCGAGCAATTCTGCAGCCGAGCCAAATGGATGGGGCTGGCGAATATTTGGAGTGGCAACCGGCACATCGCCCCGGCGGATGGCACCGCCTCCGATCGAATAATAAGTGTCCTCAAATGTAGTGCCATCGCCATGACGTGCGGTGAAGCGCATCGCATTCGCATGGCCCGGCAAAAATTCGCCCATGCGAAAAATCAGATCGCTGGCTTCATCAAAAGGCACAAGCTTTTCGCCCGCCAATGCGAGACGCCGGTTGGCGCGAATATCGGCAACCAGTTGGGACACGGCATCGGGATCAACGCCTTCCGGAGTGTGCCCCGCCAGTCCCAGCAAGATCGCGTGATCCGTCGCATGACCTTTGCCAGTGAGCGCCAGCGAACCAAACAGCGTGCAGCAAACCCCGGTAACATCGCTGCGAACGCTCGCCCGCTTGGCAAAATCGAGCGCAGCGCGCATCGGGCCCACCGTATGTGAGCTGGATGGCCCGATGCCGATGGTGAACAAATCCGTGATGCTGAGTGAAGTCATGTGCGGGAGTTCCAATTGGCCGTCTCGATCCCTATAGACCAAATGCGTCTTGATGGATATGGAATAATTGGAGCATGGCCGTCAGGATATTATTTTCAAGGATGCGCGCCAGCTCCAGCACGATCTGCAAAGTGATACCAGATGACGATGTTTCGCAGCCGCGAAACGAAAACGTGGGAAGCTTATCCGCGAACTGGGCGGAAAACCGTGTTACCCGCGTTCTTACGAATGCAGCGTTAGGGCAGTTCTTCGTTGCCGCAGCTACGAAGTTTTTATAATGCTTTGGAGAGTAATCATCGGGGTGGCGCAGGAGCGAGACGAGCCATCAAACCGCATTAAGCCACTATGGCAGGAGCGTCCTCATTAGATGGTCAGCGCCACAAGCTTGGAGCTTTCGTAGCATAAATAAATGTGATCTAGTCAGAATCTTATCCCCAGCTGACATGGGGTGCTAAATGTTCTCAGCGGGTGCGCCGGAACCAGTAGATGCAATCGGAGCCAACTTTTACTTTTGAATAATGGACAACCGTCGAACCGACCAGATGCATATCGATACCTTCGATCTCTGGAAGCGGAGTGTTCGAGAGTAGGATGCCGCCGGGGCGCAGCATGCGCGCCGCGTTGCGTAGCGCAAGGCTCTGCTCAAAAGGCCCGTGATAGCAAAGAATGTTGGTGGCGATTAAGAGGTCGAAACACTCAGCCGGCGCCAGGGGAAGTTGCTGAAAAACGATATTGAGATCGGTGACATGCATTCTCGCCACCCACTCTGGGCGCACGCGAACGGCGCGAACGACCAACCCGTCGATGTCTGGGATAGGCGCAAGATCCACTGACGTTCCGATAGCATCACCGCAGGCTCCCCAGAAGCGCACGACTTCAGTAGACCAATTCCAAGCTTTGTCGCGAACGAGGTGCATAGTATAAGCATGACCGTCGCGAGCCTTTCTCACCGCGCCCTCAATGTGCTGATTGACCCGGGCGCTGATGTCTAACGTGGACACCTGTAAATCATGCTTACTTGCCAGCTTTAGTCGCAGCAGCGTGTCCGTTACCACGAATGGCTGCGTGGTCTGCGGTGGATACAAATCATAGCCGCCGTTCTTGTCGATGAGATCAAGACCTGGACCCACAACACCGAGGCGAAGGATCGATCTCGGCTTAAGAAAGCCATTTTCTTTAAGGCCCAGCAAGGCCTGCTCCAGTGCATAATCGACGAGAAGAGACGTATCTGTGGAAAGACCGCGCCCTTGGTAAATGTTAGCCAGATCGAAAATTGTGTGTGGCGCTGTCGTCTGACTTGCCCGCGCAACCTCCGCCAGGTAAATGCGGCTTTCCTTCATATATCGAACTAAATTGTCAAACAAATATTGAGCGAGGCGCTCCCTGTCCTCCTGACTGCTCGTTCCGTATCCAGCCCGGGTTACAACATCACGCATCATGAGCCTCCGCTCGTCATCTCCCGGATCGGCGAGGGCGATCGCAAGATCATGTGCGCGAGTCAAGACTGTTTTCTTTAGGGCACGATCAGCGGCATCCCCAAATATGCCAAATTGCCGCACGAGAGTCGCATGGTATTCGTCTGTCACCCGCGGCTCTCGTGTGAAACTGGTGCCAAAGATAAGAAGGTTGGCCAGCGAGTCCACTACACCCTGCTCAACTCGGGTCCGCATCTCTGCGTCACGACGCGCGATCCATCCTGGCCATGACGTATCCAACTCTTTCTGGGAAAGGGTCTTCATCTCGCGGGGGGCGTCTGTGTGAGTATCCAAAATGGGGCGGGCTTGCGATGCCGCGATGAATACCGGCGTCGGAACATTTCCCACCTTGATGTCTTTCGGCATAAAATAATAACTCAGGCCCACCGTGATTCCGATACCAATCAAGACCGCCGCTATTGCGATCTGCAGAATCAACCGGTTAGTCCCGTGAGGAAAAAAATTGCCCCTAATTGAGTTGAAACTGAATTTGAAACTTTTCATAAATTAAACGCCCTGAATTGTAAAAAATGAAAAATATTGTGCATTATTGAACCGAACTTGCTTGGGCTAGTGGTGCGCTGCATCACGCCCAATCCTATTCAGAAACAGAAATGCAGAGCAGGGGCAACCGGACATATCTGTAGAGTTCATTATCGAATCTGTCTCGACTTCGTGTGTTTGCGGGGAAAATTTACCGTATTCACCGCATGAATAGCGGAGAATAGTTGAATTTGTGGGGAATCTAAGCCATAATCACCGCAAAATTTGCGTCGATTATGAAATATATCCATGAACTGGCTGGCTGGCCAAAACTGCAGTGGGACGAGGCAAAGCTCTCTCCCCTGCTGGCGGATGTGCGGCATCGGCAAGGGCGGCTGCTGGGACGGATGGAAGGACTTGGATTTCGACTGCGCTCGGAAGCACAACTTTCTACCCTGACATCCGACGTGGTGAAATCGAGCGCGATTGAGGGAGAAAAACTCGATGCGGAAGAAGTAAGAACATCCATTGCCCGTCGTCTCGGCTTGGAATACGCAGGCACGGCGATTCCCAGCCGGGATGTGGAAGGCATCGTCGAAATGATGCTGGATGCCACGCAAAACTATAGTCAACCGCTCACTGCGGAACGGCTGCACGACTGGCACGCAGCATTGTTCCCCACGGGTCGGAGTGGCATGCACCGCATCACCGTGGGTGGCTGGCGTCCGATTGAAGCCGGAGACATGCAAGTGGTGTCCGGCCCCATCGGACGGGAAAACGTTCACTTCGTCGCACCGTCCGCCGAAAAATTGGACGGCGAGATCAAAGCGTTTCTCGATTGGCTCGAAGCGCGGAACGGCATCGATCCAGTGCTCAAGTCTGGCGTGGCGCATTTCTGGTTCGTCACGATACACCCGTTTGAAGATGGCAATGGCCGCATCGGTCGGGCCATCGCAGATCTTGCCCTGGCGCGGGCCGATGGAACGGCGGAACGCTTTTACAGCATGTCCACGCAGATCGAAGCCGAGCGAAAAGAATACTACCTCCAGCTTGAGCAAAGCCAACGGCCCAGCCTCAATATCACGCGCTGGCTGGAATGGTTTCTTGCCTGCCTGGGCCGTGCCATCGAGCGAGCCGACGAAGCGCTTTCCGGTGTCATGCACAAAGCGCGTATGTGGGAGATGATCAATGCGGAACCGGTCAACGAAAGACAGCGGAAGGTGATCAGTCGTCTGTTGGATGGATTCGAGGGCAAGCTCACGTCCTCGAAATACTCCAAGCTCGCAAAGTGTTCCGAGGATACCGCGCTGCGAGATATCAAAACGCTCGTGGAGCGCGGCGTCCTGTTGAAAAACGATGCTGGTGGCCGGAGCACCAACTACAGTCTGTGTGACGAGTCTCAAACTTTAGCGACAAAAAATCGCACTGCGGAATAACCCGCCCACAATCCTGTCGCTTCATACCCATCTCACCCGCCAACATCGCAGGACTGATACAAAAAATCCGCGAACGGAGTCGCGGACTACATTTAATGGTGCGCACTGTAGGGTTCGAACCTACGGCCCCTGCCGTGTGAAGGCAATGCTCTACCACTGAGCTAAGCGCGCTTGAAATCCTGAGTGGAATGGATAGCGCGACGAACGTGGATTTACCAGCCCTTTTTTGAGACGACTGCGGACAAAGAAAAGGCCGGCGGCGGGTGTTGCCCGCGCCGGCCATAGTTGCATCCGGAGATGCGGTCAGTCTACTTATTGCACTTTTCACAGACCTTGCCGTCCGTGGTGGCCTTCACGCAGCAGGGGTGTGCGCACTCCTTGCCGGCCTTCTTGGCTTTGTCGCAGCAGGAACCTTCCTTGATTTTCGTGTCTTCGCCGAAGGCGGAGACAAAACCAATGAGTGACAGGGCGGCGAATACACTGAGCAGTTTTTTCATGATGATTTGTTCTTTCGTTTTTTGTTTCTGTTTAGCTTCCACAAATTAAATCCGAGTTGGCTGGTAAAACCACCCGGGTTTCATGATTGCGGAATTGGCGGCATGATAACAAAGGATCGGGCGCGGTGTCCACATTTGAATGACTAAATATTTTTTACTCATTTGAATCTGCCCGCTCACAGGAGACGCACCATGCCGCGCACTATTTCACATTCTGGCGCTTCTCCTTGCCCCCTACGGCATCGGCCCGCCTGCCGCCAAAGTGCCAGGCCTCGTCGGTTTCCGGCACTTTCAACTCCTTCCGCAAGCGCAGTGCCTCGGCTTTGAGTTCCTCGACGGTCTTGGCATACGCCGGATCGCCGGAGTAGTCCCGCATCTCATGGTGATCCATCTCACGATCATAGAGCTCCCAATAGTTCACATCAGGTGCATAAAAATGCACCAGCTTGTAGCGGTCGGTGACGACGCCGTAGTGCGGGCGGACGTGATGCGGCTGCGGAAACTCATAATAGTGATAGTAGAAGCTCTTGCGCCAGTTCGCAGGCGTCTCCCCTTTCAACACTGGAACCAGGCTGTGTCCCTGCATATCCGCCGGGACCGGTAGACCAGCGACTTCTAGGAATGTTTCCGCAAAATCGATGTTCGATACGATACTTTTAAACTCACTACCGGGCTTGGTCACCCCGGGCCAGCGCACCAGCAGCGGCGCCCGGAGCGACTCTTCAAAAATCCACCGCTTATCAAACCATCCATGCTCGCCAAGGAAAAAGCCCTGATCTGATGAGTAGACGACGATGGTGTTCTCCGACAGGCCTTCGTCATCGAGATACTTCAACACGCGTCCGACATTCTCATCGACGGCCTTCACACAGCCGAGGTAGTCGTGCATGTAACGCTGATAGCGCCAGCGGACGAGATCCTTGCCATTGAGATTCAAATTCTCGTAGGCTTCGTTGCGCGGGGCATAGTAGGCATCCCATTCCTTGCGTTGTTCCGGACTCAGATTGCCAGGCGCAGTCAGTTTCACATCATGGCGACTCATGGACTTTTCCAAAGTCATTTCCTGATCACGCACCGCCAGGCCGCGGTTGGCGTAGTCATCAAACAAAGTCGCGGGCTCATCATAGACCCGGCCCTGGTCATGATTGAGCAATCGGATCGGCGGTTCCCAAGGACGGTGCGGTGCTTTGTGCTGGCACATGAGCAGGAAGGGCTTGGTTTTGTCGCGACCCTTGAGCCACTTGAGGGATGCGTCGCCAATGATGTCAGTGACGTAGCCTTCGCGTTTCACTTTTTGGCCCATCTCGATCATGGGCGGATTGTAGTAGACGCCCTGTCCGGGCAGGATGTTCCAATAATCGAAACCCGTGGGATCGGTTTCGAGGTGCCACTTGCCGATCATCGCGGTCTGGTAGCCCGCTGCCTGGAGCATCTTCGGGAACGTGGGCTGGCTGCCGTCGAACTTGCAGTTGGAATTGTTGAAATAGCCGTTGAGATGATTGTATTTCCCCGTGAGCACACAGGCGCGGCTTGGTCCGCAGATGGAATTCGGCACCATGCAGCGCTGGAACAACATGCCTTCCCGTCCGATGCGATCGATGTTCGGAGTCTCGACAAGTTTTCGTGAATCCTTATAGGCGCTGATCGCCTGATAGGCGTGGTCATCAGAAAAAATAAAGACGATATTCGGAGACTTCTTCGCAGCTGTAGCTGCTTGAGTGAATCCGAAAGTGCCGGAAATCAGAGCGAATGAAAAAAGGATGTCGAAGTAACGAAACATGATGGATTGGAACGATGCGTTTGATGGTTTCTTTCGCGCGGATGCACAAAAGTGCCCATCAGCGATGAAATGGGCGCACTGTGCCGGTAGTCGGGGCGACATTATTTCTGTTTCAGCAGATCACGAATCTCGGTGAGTAATTGAACGTCAGGCGCCGGCGGCGGCGGCGGTTCGGCTGCCTGCTTCCGTTTCATCATTTCCGCCAGTTTATTCATGGGTTTGACAAAGATGAAAAAGATAATCGCTGCGAGCATGAGAAAGTTCAGCGCCGCGCCGGCAAATGCACCGAAGCCGCCAAGAATAGAATGAAAGTCCGCCTTCCCGCTGATGAGTTTAACGACTGGCGCAATGATGTTTCCCACCATTGAATCCACCACAGTCTTGAAAGCAGCGCCGATGATAATGCCGACCGCCAGATCAATGACGTTGCCCTTAAGGATGAATGCTTTGAATTCTTCGATGAGTGATTTCATGAAGTG
>JANNQW010000438.1:0-9838 GCA_031400955.1 Verrucomicrobiota bacterium | reverse complement strand
CTGAACTTCATAATAGCATTGCTCCACCGTGGGCACCGTCATGGCTTTATGCTCGACGGTGATGATGGCCGGTTCGCGTGTGTAACTTTCCACCAGACGACGGATGGGGCCGTCGATGGTCGCGGAGAAAAACAGCGTCTGTCGCTCTGGCGGCACCGCTTTCATCAGCACGTCGATGTCTTCGCGGAAACCCATGTCGAGCATTTCATCCGCTTCATCGAAGACCAGCATCTTCAATCCATCGAGCCGGAGCACACCGCGTTCGATAAAATCGAGAATTCGTCCCGGAGTGCCGACCACGATCTGCGCGCCGCTCTGCAAGCCGCGAATCTGTCGATCATAAGTCGCGCCACCGTAGATCGGCACCGCGCGAATGCCCGGCTTGTGCGCGGCCAGTTTGCTGACCTCTTCGCAAACCTGCATGGCCAGCTCGCGCGTGGGACACATGATGAGTGCGCGGACACCGCGCTCCTTGGCATCGATCATTTGCACGACCGGAATGGCGAAGGCCATGGTCTTTCCGGAGCCAGTCTGTGATTGACCGACCACGTCCCGGCCTTCGAGCGCCGGTGGGATGGCTTGGGCCTGGATGGGTGCGGGTTGATCAAAGCCCAGTGCTTCGACGGCCTTGATAAGTTCGGGCGAGAGGCCCAGTTCGGGGAACGGTTTCTTTTCCATGCTGAAATCCCCGGTTTGAAAAAAGGGCTGTTAAAGTTCCATAGATGTCTTGAATAGCAAGGGGAAGCTCAAACCATGAAGGGATAAGGAATAAGGGTTAAGGGAAAAGTCGGAAGTCAGATGCTGAACCTCCCATCTCTCCCTCAGCCTCTGTATGAGCCATCAGCTATGAACCATGAACCATGAACCTTGAACCTTGAACCTTCCAATGCCACAGACAGCCATGTCCACCACCGCAGATCCGCCCATCGGTTTCAAAGAATGGGCGCTCGTCTGCGAAGCGCTCGGTCAAGGCGTGCAGACCATCATCCTGCGCAAAGGCGGCATCCACGAAGGCAGGGGAGGTTTTCATTTTCAGCACGATGCCTTCTGGCTTTTCCCCACCGGATTTCACAATCAAGGAGAACAACTGCGCTGGACCCCGCCCAATGCCTCTGAGATTACAGTGCCTCGGGATGAAGATCGGGAAGTCGTGAACATCCGGTATCACGCGGTTCTGCATGGCGTCTGGCGCATCACTGACTGGGACCAAGTGGCCGCGCTGGAGCCGCTGCATATCTGGAAAGAGGAAGTCGTGAAGGAGCGCTTCGCTTGGAATGAGGACAGCTGCCTCCACGTCGCTCTGGTGCGCGTTTCCGCATTGCCCGCGCCTTGGACTTTTCCCTATGAGCGCGGCTACGGCGGCTGCCGCAGTTGGGTAAAGCTCCCAGAGCAGGGGAGCGGACTTGAGAAAAACGCGGTTCCTGTGATGGATGATGCCGCGTGGGATACCGTGGCGCAGCATGTGCGCACTACGCTTGGCTAAATCGGTGTCGTTTGTGCCCTACAATATGAAACAAATTTTGTCGGCCATAACGCTCGTGACAAATAAACAAAATTGTTTGCGCTCAAGTAGTTCTCCCGAATAAGGAAACAATGCCTATGCCGAAGGGAATTAGCTTAATGACAGTCATTCATGTAGTCATTGTTGTCTACATGGCGCTCGGATTGGCTGCGCAAATCAAAATTCGTTACAAAATCGGATATGGATTAGAGAACGCCCCCCCATCACTGGGTAGGACACTGCGAGATTATGCTCCCGTGCTGTTTGTCGTCCCAGTAGCTTGGGCAATCTTCGCATTTAGACGATGGAAGAGAAATGGAACGGATCTTCTTGAATCTGGAATCATGTTGTTCACCGGTTGCGCAGTGGCGTGCGGCCTATTCCTTTTAGCTTTTCTTGGGACGGTCTCGATTTTGAATAAAGGATCCTTGATTCAAGTGGAATCACCACCAAACCAACCCGGCAAACTAAACGCAGCTGATAAACTTCCTATCCGCACTGAGTCGAACGCGAAATGAATATTTATGCTGGGATCGGCGGCCCGGTAGCTGACGACGAGGAGGCACTGAAACGGATGTTCACGGCGTTGTCTGCGGAGAAAAATAGAGTTTTGCTTCGCGGCTTCGCAACCTCACGTCGTCCGCTGCCCTCATCCCGGCGCCAGCAGACTCCAACATGAGGAGTCTCCGGCATCGGTGCGCATTGCTGCTTTGCGCCTGAAGAAGTCCGTGGGCCATAGTAAATCTGGCTGGCAGTCGAATCAGGCCTCAGTTGCCATCTGTTGCTGCTCCTCCTCATCTCGCTTTACGAAGCGCCGCCGGTGCCAGAGCAACCAGAACAACGCCAGCAGCGTCCAAGTGATTGCGGCATAGATTTGATGCGAGACAGTTGCCGAAAGCACCCAGGCCGACGCGGCGCGGGTGGTGGCGGCCAAGACACCGAGGTAGATCAGAAAGCGAACCCACATGGATTTCACGAAAAAGCCATCCAAGTCGCCGCTGTGGCCAAACAACACGCGACTGCCCACCACCAGCATCAGCAGGCCAAAACCGCCAATGTAGAGCAGGTGCTCGATGCTGACATGCTGCACATAATGAAATGGCGCGAGCACGATGCCGAGCCAGCCGAGAATGAGCGCCCAAAACAGACCCGTGGTGAGCGATCCGGCCTGATGCGTCTTCCATGTTACCTCGACGAGCAGATACCCCGCCGCGACGATGGCCCGCAAAGCATAGCCAAGAGAAATGTGGCCAAAAGCTTCAAGGAAAAAACTGCACACAAGCAGCATGGCGGCAGCAATGGCACGTATGAGCTTCGTTCGGCTCTGCACTGTGGTTTTAGGATCGCCAAAATCACCTCCAAGCATGCGCGGGAAAACAAAGGAGCCGATCCCAAGCACCGGCGGCAACAGAAAGCCCTGGTAGAGCAGCAGGCTCGCCAATCGGAAAAGCTGTGGATCAAGCATGGTCGCCGGCTTGAGCAACAGTGTTGCCCCTGCGATGCCACAAGCCAGGCCCGTGAGCGCGAGGAGCATCTGCGGCGGTGGTGCCTCTTTGCGAAATTTCACCACGCGAATCAACAGACACAGCAACAGCGAAGCAAGCAGGGCGATGAAAAAGACATCTCCCAAAGTGTGCTGCAGTCGCAAATGACAGAAGGCGCTGGTTTGATGCAGCGCGAAGAGCCAGATCAACTCCGGCAGCGTCAGTTTCGGTGCCGTGGCCATGCGGGGGGCCGCTGTGCCCATGAAGCCGACGATGAACGCACCGCCGAAGGCCTCGATCATGAGACGTGCGTGAGCAAAGTTCGGATAGAATCCGAGCTGCTGCGCATAAAACAGCGGCCACAGCGACACGCCGATGATGCTCCACAGTGCTCCACTGGCGAAGAACACCCGATACGGCTCCTCCGCGAGCCAGCGCAGACCGTCTCTGCGCGGACCTTTGGCCTTATGTTTCTTGTGTTTGCAGACGGGGAAGCTCACAAGGCTAGAATTTGATTCCCGTCATCACATAAACGAAATCGGCATCGCTCCCGGCTCCGGTGGCATTGAGGTAATCGCCGGCAAAGAAATGCGAGTAACCGGCGGTGAACGTGAGATGACTCGATGCGGCGTAGGTGACGAGAACATCGAGTTCGCTGCCAGCATAGTTGCTGGCGGCAGCGTTGGCAGGACGGACGGTGGTGGTGGCGTTGGCACGGCGCCAAGTGTCGGCGGTGTCGGCGAGCCAGAAGAGATGGAAGTCGAGGCTGGTGGTGAGCTTGACTCCAGGCTTGGCACTGAGATGGAGAGCGATGTCGTGGATGTTGCTCCATGAGAAGGCGTCCATGAGACCGTAATGCAGGTGATTGGTCGGGAAGAGGTTCTGAAAAGCTCCTTGCTTTTTGTCGGCTGCATTGCCATCACCGCTGGCGAAGCTGTATTCGAGGCCGAGACGTGGCTTCCACGGTGCCTGAAAAGTGTAACCGGTCTCCACATAGCTGGCGAAGGCGCTGAGGTCACGACCGTCGGCAGTCCCGGTTTGCACAACGAACTCGGTCTCGTAGTCCCAAGGGCCGAGTTTGCCGGAGTTGGATTTCCAATGCGTGCCGAGGGTGAGGAAGTGATCGTTGCGATTCGTGTCGTCAAAGTAGAGCGCGTAAAGCTCGGTGTCTTGGATGCCGAGAGTGGGGATGTGCGCGTAGAGGCCGGAGAAGAGCGAGTCTTTGTCGCTGTCGTCCATGCCGAAGCGGTCGATGACGACGACGGAAGAGATGAAGGCATCGACCCACAGACCGTCTTTGCCGGTATAGCGCAGTTTCACGGCATCAAAGGTGCGGGAGATGTTGTTCCACTCGAGCGGACCGATGAGGCGCTGGTCGCCATAGAGCAAAACTTGGCGGCCGACTTTGAGCGAGAGAGGGGAGGCTTTGGTATCACCGATTTCGACATAGAGCTGACGTAGATCGAAAGGATTGTCGCCCTCCGCGCCGAGCACGCCGGGAATGTTTGCACGCTTGCTGTCGATCTCGCGACTGTCTTGGCCCTGAACATAAAACGTGAGCCATTCAGCAGGCTTCAACTGCAGGCTGAGTCGAAAACGGTTCAGCAGCCAGGAGTCGTCATTGATGGTCCGCAGGCCGCTGTTGAAGTCGAAGTTGTTATTGCGGTATTCAAACCGAGTCTGATCCTCGATGCCGAACACGACACGGCCTTCGGCAAAGGAAAGCGGGTTGGGTGCGGCGGCAGTTTGCGCGTGGGTGAGTGTGGTGAAGGCCACGGCGGTGGCGGCGAGCAGGAGACAGGTTTTCATGGCTTTAGAAGCTGACGCACTGAGCTGACGGTGGGTTCGATGTCGGCACCGAGCGATTCCTCGCGGTGGATGACATTTCCGTCTTCATCGAGCACAGCGATGAGGTTGGAGTGAGCAAAGATGCCTTCGACGAGCTGAAATTTGAAGTTCAAGGCCACGGCAAGCTGCTGGACGGTGTCATCAGGCGCGGTGAGAAAAGTCCAGCGCGCGTGGCTCATTTTTAGTTCGGTCATTTTGGCGGCCATCGCGGCCGGAGTATCGAACTGGGGATCGATCGACAGAAAGGTGAAGCCGACTTTGTCCGCATCCGCTCCGAGCGCGGTCTCGACCTTCTGCATGTCATGGAAGATGCGCGGGCAGGCAAACTTGCAGCGGGTGAAGCCCATGGTGACGACGCGCACTTTGCCGCGCAGACTGGCGAGCATGACCGGCTTGTCATTCTGCGTGCGCCACTCCCCTAAAAGATCATAAGGTGTCTTGAAGGTGGCAGGTCGTATGGCGTCCTTCGCATTAGAGCTGACCGATTTTGCCCCGCGAAAGCCGAGGCTGCCGACGCAGTAGTTTCCTTTGAGACTGGAGCGAAAGGCGAAGCGCATGTAGGCGGCGTAATTGCTCACATCCGCCGCGAGGAGAGAGCCCGCGCCACAGAAGAGCTTCCGCTCCAGTGAGCCGTCGCCGCGTGAGTCGCCGACGATCATGCTGCTGTTGAAATCATGCACCCATTCCCACACGAGACCGTGCAGACCGCGCACACCGTGGACATTCAAGATGCCGGACTGCACGCTCTCCAGCGCGGAGGTGGCGGGCTTGGAATACCATTCCAGCAGGAGCTTTAGAAAGGCCTGATCGGTGCTGGCATCGATCTTTTTTGCGTCAGCGCGTGCCGCAAACTCCCATTCGTCCTGCGTGGGCAAGCGTTTGTGCTGTGACTGGCAGTAGGCCTGCGCCGCATGCCATGAGACGTGGGTCACAGGTGCTTCTGGCGGTGCATTGGCACCGAGTTCCAGATCGCCTGCCCAGTGCTTGAGGTAGTTGCTGTCCGCCTGTGCGCTGCGTGCTTGAGAGCGCCGCCATTCGGGATGCGCTGTCACGAAGCCGAGGAACTGCTCATTCGTAACCTGCACGACATCCATGAAGAAGGCAGGAGCCGTGCGGGGTGTGGCCTCTTTGGCGTAGAGAGGCTTGTACTCTCCGCCGGGGATGAAAACCATGCCCGGCGGCGGCTCAGGCGTCTTCGCAAAGAAGACACCCGGCACAAGCAAGAGAGCCAATAGCGTGTGTTTCATGGCTCAATGCGCTCCAGGAGCTGCAGCGGGTTGTGGGACAGAGGCGCGCACTTCTTTGACCATTACAGGAAGCACCTCGGTGCCGTTGTTGCCCCAGTTGTTATAGAGATAGGTGAGCGTGTTCGCGACCTGCTCGTCATTGAGGCCGAGCTGCGGCATGATGCTCTCATACGTCTCGCCATTGACGGTGACTTTGCCCTGAAGGCCATGCAGCACGGTGGCGATGGCACGCTTCGGATCGGCGTTCAGGTAGTCCGACTTGGCGACCGGCGGGAAGGCTTTGGGGATGCCCTGACCTTCCGGCTGATGGCAGGCCATGCAGATGCTGGTGTAGAGCATTTTGCCGCGTGTGATGCGCTCTTCTTTGTTCGCGGCCGGAGCCTGCTGAGTGGATGCCTGCGCGATGCTCTGGATCGTGCTGCCTTCCATTTGATAGATGCGGTCGTCCTGCTTGCCGGAATACACGAGCTTGTTCTCGGGGCCGCTGACCTTGATCATGCCGACTGCGCCTTTGTTGAAAGCACGGAAGATCGAGTGATCGACAAGGATGTAAGTGCCCGGCACTTCGAGCCCGAACTCGACGATGGCAGAGCCGCCAGCCGGAATCATCGTGGTCTGAACCTGATGCTGCGCGGGTTTCACGCCGCCTTCGAGATACACGCTGTCGAAAATTTCGCCAATGACGTGGAAGGACGACACGAGATTCGGGCCGCCATTGCCGACGAAGAGACGCACTTTTTCGCCCACGGCAGCTTGCACGGCATTATCACCTGCCATTGCACCGACGGAGCCGTTGAACACGACATAGTCTGCATTTTCCGCCAGCGCCTTCTCCATGCTGAAGGGCTGCAAGCCGGCCTCGCCATAAGGTCCCTTCGTGTAGAACTCGGATTGGAAGACATAGAACTCCTTGTCCACCTTTGGCATGCCGCCAATGGGCTCGATGAGAATGAGGCCATACATGCCGTTGGCGACATGCATGCCCACCGGGGCGGTGGCGCAGTGATAGACATACAAGCCGGGGTTCAGTGCCTTGAACGAAAACACGGAGGCGTGACCCGGTGCGGTGAAGGAGGCCGCAGCTCCGCCTCCCGGTCCGGTTACAGCATGAAGGTCGATGTTGTGAGGCATCTTGCTGTCCGGGCGATTCATGAGGTGAAACTCCACCTCGTCGTTCTGCCGGATGCGCATGAACTTGCCCGGCACGCTGCCGCCGAAGGTCCAGAACGTGTAGTCCACACCATCGGCCATGCGCTTCACCAGTTCGACGACTTCGAGCTTGATCGTGACCTTCGTGGGATGATCACGCGTGATGGGCGGCGGGACATTCGGCGCATCGGTGAGCACCGCGTTTTCCGTGCCGGAGACAGGCTTGTCTGGTTGCTTGGTGGGATTGGCCAGTGCGTCGCCTGCAGGTGCGGGCGCTGTCACCGAGGGCGTGTCGTAGGACTCCATCGTCTTGATGAAGGTCGCCTGAGACATTTTTTCGTTGGGGCTGAGTTCCTGGTCTCCGCATTGAGTGAGCAGAGTGGTGACAAGACCCGTGAGGAGGAGTCGCGATGTTGTTTTCATGGTGTGGCTGGTTGGGGTTGGGATTTGTAGCGGGCGTAGCGCTCGCGCTGCTCGGGCGTGAGGTTGGCGGGGTCGAAGCGCGGGTCAGGGACGTGGTTGATACGGGAGTAGATCACGTTCGCCATGTCCTCGGCGCAGTTCTTGATGTGCTCGGCATGCTTGCCGCTGAAGAGATCATCCACCGTGTCGCGAAAGAGCAGGAGCCAGCGGTCGAACTGCACGCGGCCCATGTTCGTGAGCGGCACCAGTTTGGCGTGTGCGGCGAGGGGACTGCCCGTGTAACCGCCACTGCGGAAAATCACCGTCTCCCAGAAGGCATACATCTTTGGCAGATGCGCCTCCCAGTTCGTCTGCGCCACTTTGTCGAAGATGAAACCGAGCACTTCGTCACTGCGGATGCGCTCGTAGAATGTGTTTACCAGCATTTCGATCCCAGTGCGGCCTTGTATATCGGGTCTGGTCATGGGGGTGGCCTTAAACATGCATGCACTTTGCAACTTTAACACCCACTAATGCTCCGCGCATTTTGTGCCTCTACGCGCACGATTTGGGAAGCAAAAGGATGTTTGCGGCGTTGTCTGCGGAGAGAATTTTGAGTTACACTTCGCAACCTCACGTCGTCTGCTACCCTCAACACGATGCCAGCAGCGCCCGATATGAGGAGACTCGAATATCTGGGCATATTGCTGCTTGGCATTTGCGATGACACGCGCAACGGTGAGGCCGCAACTCGTTATGAAGCTCATCAACGACAGCTATGTCATTTTGATTGGCACTAAAAACTTCACGGAGCGTTACTGTCGGGACAAGACCGGCTGGCTTAAAATCAGCGCCCGTGGACGGAAGTTCCGAATGACGGCGGAACAGGTTTTGAATCACGTCCTGCCTCCGCTGGCCGGCATTAAACCTAATCTGACCATCAAAGTGGAGCATCACGACCCGGCCTCAAAAAATCGTAAGGGTCATCCAGATGTGGACGCACGATGAGTGAGCCAATGCCCGTGACTGGGAAGAACGGCTTTCTTCTCGACGGAACCACTTGAGCGAAAGGGCAGATGATGCGTTGAGTGCGACCGCGAAATGACCGCTCATATCACAAACCACCTCCGCCATCGCTGCTGGATCGAGGTCAACCCCGATGCCTTGCGCCACAATGCGGACACGCTGCGCGCGCGCGACGGCATGGATTTGCTCGCCGTGGTGAAGGCGAACGCCTACGGCCACGGCGCAGCTGCGGTGGTGCGGGCGCTGCAAGGACAGGCCGCCTTGTTCGGTGTGGCGAATCTCCATGAAGCGGAAGAAGTTGAGGCCACGAACACCACCACGCCCATTATCTTGCTGGGCACTTGTCTGCCCGAGGAACGCGAGCCCGCGCTGCTCGATGGACTGCATGTCTGCATCAGTTCCTTGGAAGAAGCTGCGGCGTGGAATGTGCTGGCTGCGAAACTCGACACTGCGGTGCATGGACATATCGCGATTGACACCGGCATGGGCCGCATGGGATTTCCGGAAGAAACGTGGAATGAATCCAGCGCCCGCGACTTGTTAAAGTTTCCGCACATTCACTGGGTGGGCATCGCTTCCCATCTGCCGTCAGCAGATGAAGATGTGGATTTTACTACCGCGCAGATTGACCGCTTTCGCATAGTGGTCGCCATTGCCCACGCTGCCGGACTGCGGCCGCGCTGGATCCATCTCGATAACAGCGCCGGCATGCTTGGCTATCCTCAAGCTGCGGAGTTCTGCAACCTCGCGCGTCCCGGCCTCGCGCTTTATGGCGTGTCGCCGCTGCCGGAGCACGCGGACTTGCTCAAACCGGCGCTGACATGGAAGACGCGGGTGCTGCTCGTGCGGGATCTGCCCGCCGGTCACGGCATCAGCTACGGTCGCGCTGACAAGCTCAAGCGAAATTCTCGTGTCGCCACCCTGGCTTGTGGTTATGCCGACGGTTACCCACGGCAAGTCTCCGGCAAGGGCGCCACAGTGTTGCTCCACGGCCGGCACTGCCCAATACTAGGCCGGGTCACGATGGACATGATCATGGTCGACGTGACGGATATCGAGCAAGGCGTCGGGGTAGGGGACGAAGCCGTGCTGCTGGGTGCGCAGGAGGGCGCTGCCATCTCCGCCAGCGAGATCGCCAACATGGCAGGTACTATACCCTGGCACGTTTTCACGGGCATCTC
>JANNQW010000437.1:0-3247 GCA_031400955.1 Verrucomicrobiota bacterium | reverse complement strand
CGACGCCGTGATCGATTATCTTCCCGGTCCGCTCGACATTCAGCCGGCCAAGGGCATCAATCCTGACGATCACAGCATCACCATCGACGCCACGCCGGACGATAACGGCAAGTTCTGTTCGCTGGCGTTCAAGCTCTGGTCAGACAAATTCGGCCGTCTTGTTTTTTTCCGTGTCTATTCCGGCGCAATCAAGAAGGGCGATACCATTTACAATCCTCGCACACGCCGCACGGAGCGCGTCGGTCGCCTCATTCAGATTCAGGCGAGCGAGCACAAGGATATTGATTGCTGTTACTCCGGCGATATCGCTGCGATGGTCGGCGTGCGTGATGTGCGCACGGGCGACACCCTCTGCGACGAAGATTTTGAAATCCAACTGGAACCACCTTCGTTCCCCGAACCGGTTATCTCGATGGCTGTCGAGCCCAAGACCAAGGCCGATCAGGAAAAGATGGGCGCGGCTCTAGCTCGCCTCTCGGAAGAAGATCCAACATTCTTCGTGCGCACCGACGAAGAAACCGGTCAGACGATCATCGCCGGCATGGGCGAGTTGCATTTGGAAATTATTTGCGACCGCCTCAAGCGCGAGCACAAGGTGGAAACCAACACCGGCAAGCCGCAGATCGCTTATCGCGAAACGCTCACCAAGGAAGCCGACGGCGAAGGCAAGCTCATCAAGCAGTCTGGTGGCCGCGGTCAATACGGCCACGTGATCCTCAAGGTCTTCCCAAGCGAGCGCGGCAAAGGCGTTACCGTCGAAAACAAAGTCGTCGGCGGAACCATTCCGAAGGAATACATCAACTCCTGCAAAGCGGGCTGCCAGGAAGCCATGCTCAACGGCATCATCGCCGGTTACAATGTGATCGACATCCATGTGGACATCCTCGACGGATCCTATCATGACGTCGACTCCAACGAAAACGCCTTCAAGATGGCAGCAATCTTCGCCGTCAAAGACGCGCTGAAGAAAGCCAAGTGCGTCATGCTCGAGCCCATCATGGCTGTGGAAGCGATGACCCCGGAGCAATATCAGGGCGACATCATGGGTGACCTTAACCGCCGTCGCGGCAAGATTGGTGCCATCGATTCCCGCAACAACCTGAGCATCGTCAAGGCTGAGGTTCCTCTTTCGGAAATGTTCGGCTACAGCACCACCATCCGCACCCTCTCCAGCGGTCGCGCCAGTTACTCGATGCAACCTTCGCACTTCGAGCAGGTGCCGCAGAACATCGTCGAACAGATCGTCGAACAGCGCACCGGCAAGAAATAACCCCTCAACGCAGGAATACTCATCATGCAAAACCAAAAAATCCGCATCCGGCTGCGCGCCTATGATTATCGCGTGCTGGACAAGTCCACCGCGGAGATCGTGGAGACCGCCAAACGCACCGGCGCCAAAGTCGCGGGTCCCATCCCGCTTCCGACCCGCGTCGAGAAGTTCACCGTGAACCGATCCCCGCACATCGACAAGAAGTCGATGGACCAGTTTGAAATCCGCACGCACAAGCGTCTGCTGGACATCGTCGATCCCACCGCGCGCACGGTGGACGAGCTGAAGAAACTCAACCTGCCGTCCGGCGTGGACATTTCGATCCGCATTTAACGGCCTATCAACCATTCTGGAGGAACTGACATGAGCTTGGGAATTATTGGAAAAAAACTGGGGATGACCCAGATCTATCTTGAAGACGGCGAGGCATTGCCTGTCACGGTCATTCAGGTGGCCGGCAATCAAGTGGTGCAGTTGAAACGCAAGGAGACGGACGGATACTCCGCCGTGCAACTTGGCTTTAACGACAAGAAAGAGTCGCGCGTCACCAAGCCGCTCATCGGGCATTTCAAGAAGCATGGAGCCACTCCGAAATACCGTTTGCGGGAGTTTCGTATGGACGAAGACAAGCTTCCTGAGCCCGGCACCGTGTTCGGTCCCGAGCTTTTCCCTCCGGGCACCCTGGTGGACATTTCCGGCGTCACGATGGGCAAAGGCTTTCAAGGTGTCGTCAGGCGTTATCGCTTCCACGGCCAGCCCGCGACCCACGGTTCCATGATGCACCGTCGTCCCGGTTCCATCGGCTGCCGCAGCACGCCTGGCCTCGTCTTCAAGAACAAGAAGATGCCCGGCCGCATGGGCGGTGATCAACGCACGATTCAGAATCTTGAAGTCGTCCAGAGTCGCTCGGAGGATGGAGTGCTCGTCATCAAAGGCAGCGTCCCTGGCGCGACCAACAGCTACTTGATCATTCGTCCCGCCATCAAGCTGGGTGCTGTCGCTAAAAAAGCAAAACAGAAACAAGCAGCCGCCGCATTGGCCGCCGCTCCCAAAGCAAAGGGGAAGAAATAAAATCTTACCGGAGTCACTGAATCATGGCAGCCAATCTATTGACAATCGAAGCCGCGCAGAAGGCTAACTTGAACCTCACCGAGGGAACCAAGGGGCACGGCGTTATTCATCAGGCCGTCGTCACTTACCGGGCCAACCGTCGTGTCGGCACCGCCAGCACTAAGACGCGCAACGAAGTTTCCGGCAGCGGCAAGAAGCCCTGGGCTCAGAAGGGCACCGGCCGCGCGCGTATCGGCAGCACCCGCGCCCCGCACTGGCGTGGCGGTGGTATCGTTTTCGGTCCGCGTCCGCGCGATTACTCGAAGAAGATCAACATCAAGATGAAGCACCTCTCCTTCCGCGCTGCATTGACTGCGCGCATCAAGGGTGGCGATGTCATCATGAGCCCGGAGCTGAAGATTGCCGATGGCAAAACCAAGTCCTTCGTCAAAGCGATCTCCGAAATCACCACAGCAAAAAAAGTGCTGCTCATCTCCGATCAGTTTGACAAGAGCACCGAGCTCTCAGCCCGCAACATTCCCAAGGTGCATCTCATCCTGGCGGACGCTGTGAACTGCGAAAACCTCCTCAATTATGACAAGATCATTCTCATGGGAGATGCTCTCGACACCCTCGCCAAACGCACCGCCGCACTGTCATGAAAGAACCCCACGACATCATCAAGTCCGTGCGCCTCAGTGAGCGGGCGACGATCCTCACGGAAAAACACAACCAATACACGTTCATCGTGGATCGCAAGGCGACCAAGCCTGAGATCAGCCAGGCGGTCGAGACTGCTTTTGGCAAGAAGGTCGTCCAAGTCCGCACCATGAATATCGACGGCAAGCCCAAGCGTCGCGGCAACGGCCCCATCGGCCGCACTAACCATTACAAAAAAGCCATCGTCCGCCTCAAAGAGGGCGAAAA
>JANNQW010000436.1:0-13013 GCA_031400955.1 Verrucomicrobiota bacterium | reverse complement strand
AGCGATGTATTCGATGGCGCGCTCCAGGGTGAAGCGGATCGGCGGGGTGAGCTGGATGCCTTTGTCGGCACCGGCGCTGCGGAAGTTGGTGAGCTGCTTGGCGCGGCAGGGATTGACCGGAAGGTCGTCGGTGCGCGGGTTCTCGCCGATGATCATGCCGTCGTAAACGTTTTCGCCGGGACCGACAAAAAGTTTTCCGCGAACTTGAATGGTGTCGAGCGCATAGGAGGTGGCTTCACCGGCTTCGGTGCTGACCAGGGTGCCGGTGCTGCGGGTGGTCATGGGACCGGCGTGCGGGGCGTATTCCTTGAACAAATGGCTGTGGATACCGTGGCCGCTGGTGAGGTTCATCAAATCAAACTCAAAACCAATGAGGCCGCGGGTGGGCACGTTGGCGATGATGGTGGCGCCATGTGTATTGGTTTTCATGTCGTCGATGCGGGCCTTGCGTTCGGCGAGGCTCTTCATGACACCGCCCATGTATTCAGCGGGCACATCGACGTAGAGAGTTTCAAAGGGTTCGCAGAGCACGCCGTTCACTCGACGCGTGATGACCATGGGGCGGGAGATGACAACCTCAAAACCTTCGCGGCGCATCTGTTCGACGAGCACCGCGATCTGCATGGCTCCGCGGGCACTGACGTTGAAGATGCCGGACTTGTCGGTGTCGGCGATGGAGAGGCTGACGTTCATCTTGGCCTCGCGGTCGAGCCGGTCCTTGATCTTGCGCGAGGTGACGTGATCACCTTCGCGGCCGCCGAGCGGGCCGTCGTTGACGCCGAACTGCATGACGATGGTGGGTGGATCGATGGCAACGAAGGGGAGAGCCTTGGCGTCGATGGCACCGCCTACGGTCTGGCCGATATCCACATCTTCAAAGCCGCTGATGCCGACGATGTCTCCAGCGATGCCGACGGCGCTGTCGCTGCTGCCACCGAGGCCGGTGTATTGGAAAACCTTGGTGACTTTGACTGGCTTGGCGGCTTCGCCTTCGGTCTTGCCGAGGAGGAAAACGCGATCGCCGAGTTTCACGGAACCGCGCGTGACTTTTCCGATGGCGACGCGGCCAACGTAATCATCCCAGTCGATGTTGGACACGAGCATCTCGAAGCAGCCTTCGGGTTCGGCCACGGGCGCAGGGATGTGGTTCACGATTTGTTGGAGCAGGAAGCTCATGTCGTGATGTTCGCCGTCCACCTTGTCGCTGACCCAGCCGGAGCGGGCACTGCCATAGATGAAGGGCGCGTTGAACTGATCTTCGGTGGCTTCGAGTTCGAGGAAGAGTTCGAGCACGGCGTCATGCACGCGCTGAGGATCGATGTTGGGCCGGTCCATCTTGTTGAGCAAGACAATGGGGCGTAGTCCTTGGGCGAGGGCCTTCTTTAAGACGAAACGGGTCTGCGCCTGGGGGCCTTCATAGGCGTCCACCACGAGCATGACGCCATCGACCATCTTCATGACGCGCTCTACCTCGCCGCCGAAGTCGGCGTGGCCGGGGGTGTCCACGATGTTGATGATGTGATCGTTCCAATGGACGGAAGTGTTCTTGGCTTTGATGGTGATGCCCTTTTCACGTTCGAGGTCCATGGAATCCATGGCGCGTTCGGCGATCTGCTGGTTCTCACGGAAGTTGCCGCTGGCGCGCAGGAGCGTGTCTACGAGGGTGGTTTTGCCATGATCAACGTGGGCGATGATGGCGAGATTGCGGATATTCTTCGGAGACATGGTGGATCGGGTTACGGGACTGTTGGGCAGCGCAGGGGGGCGGGCATAATACGGAGGAATTCACTATAAGCAAGTGAAGTGAGCGTCACAGCGAGTTTGCCGTGAGACTGAGGTCTGCAATTCCCAATGCGACTAATTTCCGTCGGGGGTGATGGTCGCTTCCTTTACCTTCATCAATTGTGAGCCTGCGGGGATCTCCAACGGTCGGATCCAGAGCCGGTAGAGGCCGGGCTTGGAGAAGGCAGCGGTGCCAATGGAAATCGTTTTGTAGTTTGCAAAACCACCGGTGTTGTCGGCCGATTTGGTGAAGTGCTCTCTGCCGAAAGTAAGAAAGTAACGACCTGGCGCAGGCGAGTTCGACGAGTAAGCAAGCTGCACCTCAAAGGAGCCAGGTTTGTCAATCCTAACGAGCCAGCTGACATGGTCATCGGGCCCAAGCCAGTTAGTGATAACTCCATCGCTCACCGTCAGCGGGCCAGGCGCAAGGATGGCCTGGTCTGCGGTTAGCGTGGTCACGGCGTTACTGACTGTCACGATTTTGGAAAGCGCGAACGTAATAGCTTTCACCGTGGCGGCGGCTTCCGTTTTGCGGCGCGGATCCTTGATCGCGACGTCATCAAAAATTTTTACCACGGCGGGGTCGGTCACCTTAGCCAGCTCTGTGAGAACATGATTCTGGGTGCGCTTGTCCCTGGTGGTGTTGTAAGCCGTGATGAGTGCTTGGGCGATGTCGTTCTGCGGCACGTCTCCTGAAAGCTGGGCGAGTTTGCCGAGGCTGGCAATGGCGTTCAGCCGGGTAAAGTTGTCCTTCTCACTGGTGAGCATTTCCAGTAGCGCTGCGACAGGCTCCGAAGTGCGCCAGTCTCCAAGCGCCAGCGCAGCAGCGTAACGAAGCTTGGCGTTCGGGCTTTTCAGTGACTTGAGGATATCAGGCAGAGCATTCTTGTTCCCTATTCGGCACAGCGCTCGAAGCAACATGGCTTGTTCATCGTCGCTACCGGAGTTGGCGCGCAAAGCTTTAAGAATGTCAGCCCCGCGGGTCGTGGGGTTCTCCTCGCTTCGGGCGGTGTTCACGAGGGCTGATTCGATGGCGTGAAGTTCGTCCAGTGACGCGCCTTTGGCTTTGTCAAGAAAAGAGGGGTGATTGGAAGCGGAACCGAGACGGGCCAGCGCGAGCCAGAAGGCGAGACGGGCTTCCGGTTCTGGAGTGCGCGATAGTTGGGCCAGCAAGGGATCGATACTTTCTTTGATGTCGCGTTGGGCGACTGCGAGTGTGAGGTTCTTTTTGCCCCACGCCGTTTTTATACCATTTAGGCGCCCGGCGATCAGGCTATTGCTGCTCTCCACATCCTGCAATTTACCAAGGATCTTTCCAGCCTCATCACTGGAGGGCTGTAGTTCGATAAAATCCAGCAGCAGGCGAACATCGGCCTCAGAACCCGCAGGTTTCTCCATCCTAGCTAGAGCTTCAAAGCGTGCGGCGCGGCGCGAAGTTGTAATGGCTTGGGCCGCAATGTAGATGATTACAATGCTGAGGATTGCGGCAAGCAGACCGAACACGGCCCATTTGGACCATGGTTTTTTGTGGCGCAAATGGCTGGGCGCCATTGCCGAGGCGATTTTGACCGGATGGATGATCGGTTTGGGTGCTGGACGATGTCCGACCAATTCGGTGGTGGCACCCGGACGGTGAATACCTGGGCGAACAGGCCGCGGAGCGGAGGGTCGCGGGATGGGACTGGTGTGCGTGCCGACTTCGACTCCGGGATGGGCGTAACTAGAGTCCACCAGATGGATCGCCTCGTCGGTTGGAAAAATGCCAGCCTGAAAAACGTCGTAAGCCTGCGCAGTGCCTGCAGGGCGGTGGTCTGGCAGTCGGTTCATGAGCCATTCGACCCATTGACAAATGAACGAAGGTAAATCCGGACGCATCTGCGACAGCGGTATGAAACTGTGATATAGATGGCTGGCCATCACTTCATGACAGGTTTCCCCTTGGAAGGGATAATGCTGCGTCAGCGCGAAATAATAAATACAGCCCAGCGAGTAGATGTCCGTGCGCGCATCCAAGGGGGCGCGTTCGAACTGCTCGGGTGCCATAAAGAAAATACTTCCCATGATGGCACCATCTTTGTCCATCTCCTGAACGGTCGGCAGGCTGGTGATTTTCGCGAGGCCGAAGTCGAGGATCTTGATCTGGAACTTGCCACTGGGTAACCAGATGACCATGAAATTCTGCGGCTTGATATCGAGATGAATCATCTCGTGGGAATGAGCGGCGACCAAGCCCTCGAGCGACTGTGTGACTAGTTCACGAAAATCGTTCTCCGATAAAGCGCCACGCTCAATGATGTTCTCGAGCGTCTCGCCCTTGAGTAGTTCCATGACGATGTAAGCGCCCTCTTCATCGCGTCCCACATCAAAAATCGTGACGATATGAGGATGCTGGAGAGTGGAGAGGTTTCGGGCCTCGTCCATCAACTGCTCAGCCTGTTGTTCCGCTTGCTCGGGTGTCTCCGCGAGCACGCGTTTGAGGGCGACTTCACGCCGCAGGTTGCGGTCGTAAGCTTTGAAGACGGATCCCAGTCCGCCGTCGGCGATCTTACCGAGGACTTCGTAGCGGTTCTGGCTCATGCGTGTCCGCCGGTTGAAATAGATTTGGCGGGACGTCCCCGGAACTTACCAGATGCGATCGATAAAGCGCTCAAAGGGTCCCTTGAGCGCGTCGGGCCTAGTTGTGGTCTTGTGTTTTCCGCTCGGCGTCGTGGTTGTGGTGATCAAGGGTCCAGATTGCTCGACGATTTTCACTTTCTTAATTTCAATGCGCACCACGGGGCAGTCGTTGGAGTCGGTGACGCTGCGGGAGATTTTTTTCAATAAAGGCATGCCAGAAACGACCTGGCCGAAGATGGTGTATTGGCCGTCTAGCGCGCTCATGTTTCCGAGCACGAAATAAAACTGTGATCCGTCGGATTTGCGGTCTGGATTCACGTTGTCGCCGCGGCGGGCCATGGCCACAGCGCCAACGACATGGGGACGCTTAAACTCGCCCGGGATGGTGCGCTCCTGTGTAAGGCCCCAGGTTTCGCGAGCTTTGTCATCACGGCTGGCGGAGTCGCCTGTCTGAACGAGATAGTCTTTTGCCGCGCGGTGCACGGCCAGTTTGTTGTAGTATCCGCTTTCGACATTCGAGCGGAAGTTTTCCACGGTCTTGGGGGCGTCTTCCGGAAAAAGTTCGAACAACACATCTCCGGATTCACGGCCATACTTAAACTCGATCGCGGCGAGGAGATGAATCTTCCGCATCTCTTCGGCTTTTGCTTCCTTCGCGGCTTTCGCGACTTCTGGGTCAGGCGTGTGGGTTTTCTTTGTGGTCGCATTAGATTTTGCGGCTGGCTTGCCCTTGAGTATGCCAGATAAAGACTGTTGGGCGTTAAGGTTGGTCAGGGTGACCAAAGCGGCGCACAGGATGAGGGGTTGAATGAGCTTCATGGTGGGGAAGGCGGGTCGTATTGTGTGCGTAGCGGGATTTATTGCCGATGTGCTCAGTTTTTGAGTTTTTGAATTTGGTCAGGTGTGGCACTCGGTGGCAGTTCAAAAACGGGAGGCACAGTAGTCTGCGGGAGCGGAGCCGGAACCGGTTCAGGCACGAAAGTTTGGGGTGGTGCTGAAACCGGCGCATCACCTTCGCGGGAGGGGGGTAGCTGACGGGAGCGATCCGTATGCGGCTGCACGCCCCACTTTTTTTCCATCTCCGCCATTTGGTCCACGGTAGGGTTTACGATGTGGCTCCCTCCACTGCTGCCACCCGTAAGCTCGCAGGAAACGAGCGCAAACGAACTGAGGAGTGTGATGCAGAATGCGGATAAATTAAGATTCATTGCCCGGTGATTTCGACTGTATGGAGGATACTAGACTGGCCATCTGGCGCAAGCAAAAGAGAAGGCTCTTGCTCCAGACCCCGCCGCACATACGCAAGTCCTATGACTTGGTCAAGCACCGGATGCAGGCACATGCTCGTGATTGAGCCTGCTTCCATTAATCCGTCTGATGATTGAACCCACAGCCGCCAGGATGAGCCCGGGTTTCCTGCTGCCTGCGATTTGAATGCGGGATCATGAACACGAAACCGCACCAAAGTCCGTGGCATCCGTCCCGTGGTCTTGATTCGGGAGAGCACCTCCTGTCCGATGTAACAGCCCTTCGAGAAATCCATCGCGCGCGTCTCCAGGCCCGCTTCTTGCGGGAAGCTGCTGGCATTCAACTCCTGCGGCCAGCTCGGAACTCCGTTGCAGATGCGCCAGATCTCGGCCTCCTCGGGCGTCAGTTGAGGAACATCAAAATCCGGCAGCGGCTCCGCTCCAACTATCCAGAGATCATATCCCGTCACACCGAAGCGGTTGTTCCGCAAAATACGGCCTTTTTCCGTTGAGATTGAGGCGGCCATATTTTTCAGTGTGTCTGCCGTTGCTCCAAAAACATGGAGCAACTTCCACTCGCCCGTGACATCTTCGATGAGCACGTCATCTGAAACGATGTATTTTACCATCCTGGCTGAGAGTGGCTCGCGCAACCCGGGTTCCGCATCCAAACTGAGCGCCCCCTCAGGTGCGGCGTGAAAAAACAGATCACCCTCGATGCGTCCCTTCGCGTTAGTGACGCAGGCATAGAGCGCCTCACTTGCCGTCGCCCTGCGCACGTCATTTGTCACCTGCCCATTCAGGTAGCGAACACGGTCGGCACCTGTCAGCAGCCACTTGGCGCGCGAGGACAGGTCCACCGCAGCTCCGCAGCGCTCAATCTGCTGGAACAAATCCCGGGTCATTGCGCCACTGCGGGCTGCTCCATGGCCACGTCAAAAGCCGACGCGCGAAGCGTGCTGCTGGCTGGATTCTTGCCTATTCGAATACGTATTTTGCTCTCAGCTACTGGCATCGGCACCGCAGTGAGATTTTCATAGACGGCTGAATAGTCCCGATCACCGTTGCCCATGATCGCGGATTTCTCCATCACCTTGGTCGCAGCGTCTAGCACTGGCGTTATCAGATCTGCCGCCTTCGCGAGTTCCTGCGCATAGCGCGCGTCCTTGAGCATGTTCTTTAACGAAAAATGCGGTTCGTAGCTGGAGGTCATCATGGCCGACAGTTTCATCGTGATGAGCGGCGAGCAGTTGGCATTTTCCTCGAATGCTTTCATTAAACGAGCGGGCTCTACCCCATGCTCCTGGGTGATGGCTAGAGCCTCCGCCAGCGCGTTGACGACCGCGCCACTCACTAGGTTGGTTGCGATTTTCAGGATCGTGGCGTCGCCCACCTTCGGGCCAAAGCGCAGTATTTTCTTTGAGCTAGCCTCCAGCACCGGTGTGATCTTTTCCAGCTCGCTTTCTGCCCCGCTAATGTAGTAGGTTAGCTCGCCCTTCTCGGCGGCTATCTTGCTTCCCGTGAATGGCGCATCTAAAAAGCCAGCGCCCATCTCCGCAGCCAGCGCCGCCGCTTTTTTCACTGACTCGGCGCTCACGGTGGAATGGCAGCACACGACGTGATGTTTCTTCAGGGCGGGCTTGATTTCTTCCATCACTTGCAGCAGCGCTTCCGCATCGCGCACAAAAATCAGGATGACCTGTGTCAGCTCGGCAATCTCGCGGGGGGAGGACACAAAACCCGGCACGGGTCGCGCAGTGCGATTCCAGACGAAAACATTGAAATTTTTCTGACTAAGTTTTGCTGCCACCCGGGATCCGATGATTCCGAGTCCGATGACGCCTATATTTTTTGTCTTTCCGCCAAACATAGCGAAACAAAGCACGAAAACGGGAAACGGAAAACGGAAAACGTCCTATGGCTCGATTGCGCTGATCTGTGAAACGAATCTTTCGATCGTCGCTTTTGCTCGCAATTCATCGATCAGCCTTTTGACGTTGGTTTCGCGCCATTCGCGGTCGAGCCTCGCGGTGATCTCATCTTTTATCTCGTCAAATGTCGCCATGCGCTGTGGCAGCTTCTCTTTCACCAGCACAATGTGCCAGCCGAGATGAGACCCCAGCGGCGCGCTCACTTCGCCAGCGGGCAGTGCAAAAACTTTCTCAACGAACTCCGGCGGAACGTGATTGCGGGTAAACCAGCCAAGATCACCGCTCTGCATTTTTGCCGAATCATCGTCAGAGTTTTTCATGGCGAGCTCTTCAAAGGTGGCTTCGCCCGCCGTGATTTTGCGATGCAGCTCGCGAATCTCTGATTCGCGCTCCGGTTTCTCTTTGTCGTGCCGCGTCAGGAAAATGTGGCTGGCACGGACGCGCTCCGGAATGGTGAGTTCCTTCGTGTGGGCCGCGACCCATTTGCGCGCATCGGCCTCAGAGACCTTGCCGGGCTGCTGCGCGAGCCAGTATTCAAGAGCGTCAAGATGTTTTGTTTCATTGCTGATTCTTTTTCGCAGCGCCGTTTCATCGATGCCCTGCAATATCATCCGCTCTCTCCACTCGTCCGGTGGCGGGAACTGTTTGAGGAACTGTTGGAATTCGTCTTCACTCTCGCGCTGGAGTGATGGAGGGTTGTCCGGATGTTGCGCGGCAAAGTTAGCGATGAGCCGGTTGTTAATCAGGTTTCCCATCGCCGTCTCACGTCTTGCCTTTTTTTCCTCCGTGTTTAGCTCGCTCCACGTCTCACCTCTGCGCCACAGAAGGTTGCGCAGTTCCCCGGCAGCTTCGGTTTGTGTGACGATCTCGCCATCGACCTTCGCAACGACGCGCTCGTTCTGCCGATCGCAACCCGCAAATAGCGCCACGAGCGCAAAGGCTGCGACGATGACTCTATTCATGGCGCTACCGGATATGGAACTTCTTCGTCAGCAGCTTGCCCTTGACCATGCCCACGCGATTCCAGGCGCTCTGATCGTTCATCGGAACCCATCGGCGTTCCTCCTTGCGATAGTGCCAGTCTTTGTCGTTCTGATACAAGAAGGCCGCTCCCTTGCCTTCGACAATGTTCAGTATCTCGTGATCGTGATAGTTCACCTCGTCATAGTCGGTGATTGCCTGCTGGCCCATCTCTGAATAAAGTTCGTTCAAGTCGATCAGCAGGTCATTGAGCACCGGGTCGAGCGCTCCGACTTGCAGACCGATGCGCTTCGCCTCTCGCAACATGATGGGGTAGCCATGACTGGGATACGCGGAGTTTAAATGTTTGCTGATGCGCTGGCGCTCCTTGGTGTTGGTCACATGATAGGAGAGAATCTCTTCACAGATTTTTATCGAGAGCGAACTGGCGCGGTCGATGGCGCCGAAGACGAGCGGATGCACCTGATGGTAGAGGCTGGGGTAGGGGTTTGCCTCGCCGCTGCCGCTGGACTCCTTCCAGAGACGGAGCACGCGGTTGAGTTCGTCCTGACTCACGGAGACGGCGCTGTTGTTCCGGTCCACGGGAGACAAGGCATGGGTGAGGGAGGTATCCACCGCAGTGAGATAGGCCAGCGGCCCCATCTTGATCTCGTCGGCGCCGAGAGCCATCATGGTCGCCGCACTGGCGCATTCGAGCGGGACCAGCGCGGTGATTTTATTCGCGTGCTGCCGGAGCAGGTTCACGATGCGGAGCGCCGCCTGGCCGTTGCCGCCGTTGGACTTGATGAAAAGAAAAAGCCGCTTCTGATGGCCGAGATCTTTTAAAACTTCGAAAAACGCCGCCACGTCATTGTGGCACACACTGCCGTTGCCCGATGACCAGTAGGTGATGAACGCTCCGCCCAGTTTCTTTTCGATCTGGGCGATGATCTTTTGCGTCTGAGGAAAGAGAATCGGCGGTTTGGTGATCTTGATATCGGGCTTCTTTTGCATGGGATCGTAGGATGCTTGGGACGCGGGCGACGCGCAATGGATATTGCCGCATGCTGCATTTTAACGTGCGCCCCTGAATTCGTGTTCCTGCCATGGGACATGGCGGTTGGATGGCGATCTGGATTTACTTCAATTCCGCCAGTGCGGCTTTAACTTCATCGGCTTGCTTATCGGTCGCGGCCTTGGGGTCGTGCCAGACAACTTTGCCGTTTTTGATGATGAAGCATTGCCTAGTGGCCATTCCATTCTTCATGGTCTCCACTTTGAAGGCAGTGATTACTTTACCGTCCTTGTCCGCAATCAGCGTGAAGGGGAATTTGAACTTGTCGCTGAACGCCTTCTGTTCCGCGACGGTGTCATGGCTTACGCCAACTACCTTCACGCCGAGCTTGGCCATGTCCTCGTGGGCATCGCGCAAGGAACAGCCCTGCTTCGTGCAGCCGGGGGTGTCGGCTTTCGTATAAAAATAAACGACCACAATGGGATTGGCCTGGTAGAGATCGGCGAACTTCACCAGCTTGCCTTCCTGATCCAGGCCCTCAGCGACGGGAGCGTCGTAGGGCGGGTTCACTTTCACGGCGGCAGGACCGGCGGTCAGGACGGCTCCAGTGAGAAGGACGGCAGCGAGGCAGGGGATGGCTTTCATGGCAACGACAAAAGCGCTTGATACGAAGACTGTCCAGTGCCGGATGAGTCGCCGAAGACATTTTGCTGCCATTCTCCATCACCATCGCGCTTGCGTTCCGCATCGACCGCGTGCTTTGTTTCCGTCCATGCACATTCGCGATATCTTCACCGCGCACCGGCCTTCATTCTCCTTCGAGTTCTTTCCCCCAAAGACTCCCGAGGGCGCGGAAAACCTCTTCCAGATCATCCGTGAAATGGAGGCGCTCCATCCCGCTTTCGTCAGCGTGACCTATGGCGCGGGCGGCACCACGCGCGAACTCACCCATGATCTCGTGGTCCGCATCAAGCGGGAGACTTCGTTAGACCCGGTGCCGCATCTAACCTGCGTCTGCCACAGCGAAGCTGACATTGCCGCTATCATCGAACGCTATGCGAAGGCGGGAGTGAGCAACATTCTTGCGCTTGGTGGCGATCCTCCGAAGGACCTCGCCAACTACAATAAATCAAAAGATGCGTTTCAACACGCAGCCGACCTGGTGAGTTTCATCCGCAAATTCAACGAATGCGGCACCCACGCGGACAAGCGCGGCTTCGGCATCGGCGTGGCCGGTTTTCCTGAGGGACATCCCACCACCCCGAACCGCCTGATGGAAATGGATTACCTCAAGGCCAAAGTCGACGCCGGAGCGGACTACATCTGCACCCAGCTCTTCTTCGACAACCATGATTTCGATGACTTTCGCGAGCGCTGCCAGCTCGTTGGCATCCAAGTTCCGATCATCGCGGGCATCATGCCCATTATCAGCGCCAGCGGCATGAGACGCATGGCCGACCTCGCGGGCGGCGCGCGCTTCCCCGCCAAGCTGCTCAAACTCATCGCGAGCTGCGGTGATGATGAAGCCGCCGTGCAGCGCGCCGGCATCGAGTTCGCCACCGAGCAATGCGCCGGCTTGCTGAGTAATAAAGTGGATGGAATCCATTTCTACACTCTAAATAAAGGCATGGCCACGCAGGAAATTTACACCGGACTCGGGCTCAGATCGTAACCAAAGCATGAACGCGCCCCTCATCGCTGCCATTGAAGCGGGCGGCACCAAGTTCAACTGCGCCCTGGGCACACCAGATGGCAAATTGGAAATCACGGAACGCATCACGACCACGACGCCGGAGCAGACCCTGGCCGAAGCCATCTCGTTTTTTCAATACGTGTCGAAGCAGCACGGTGCCATCAGCGCCTTCGGAATAGGTTCGTTCGGGCCACTCGATCTGAATGAGAAAAGCAAAACTTATCGATTCATCACCACGACGCCAAAGCCGGGCTGGCAGAACACGGATTTGATCGGAGCGCTGCGCAAACGTTTCGACGTGCCTTTCGGGTTCGACACTGATGTGAATGCAGCCGCGCTGGGCGAATACACCTGGGGCGCGGGCCGGAATTGTGATCCGTTGCTTTACATCACCATCGGCACAGGAGTGGGCGGTGGCGTGCTCATCAACGGAAAACCGTTGCACGGTGCGCTGCATCCGGAGATCGGACATCTGTATATTCCGCAGGTGATCTCGAACGCACCACACGCTGACGGCATTTGTCCGTTCCACGGAAGTTGTTTCGAGGGTCTCATCAGCGGTCCCGCCATCGCGCAACGCTGGGGCGCTCCTGCGGAATCCTTGCCACCAGAGCATGAATGCTGGGGCGAGTTTTCCACCCTGCTCGCGCTCGGCTTGGTCAACCTCACGCTCACGCTCTCGCCCCAACGAATCATTTTGGGCGGTGGGGTGATGCATCAATCCCATCTTTTCCCCATGATCCGCGAGGAAGTTCAGCGACTGCTCAACGGTTATTTGCCTGTGCGTGAACTGACGGATGGCATCGGGCAATTCATCGTTCCACCAGGTCTGGGTGACAAAGCGGGCATCCTCGGCGCGCTGGCGCTGGGAGTCGAAGCACTCAATGCGGGTCGACAGAATTAACTGAATGAAACGGAATTTTTGACTGGCTCGTCAGCCGGTTTGTCCGTTGAGTTAATTCTGTTAATTCTGTCTGACTAGTCCAGTTTGCAGTGATCGCATCTTGTTCACGCACGCGATCACGATATCAGCAGCCTCCAGCGTCTCTTCCATCGTGTTCATACGCGACCAGGAAAAACGCACCGTGCTGCGAATGTGCGCATCATCGCAACCCATCGCCATCAGCACATGCGACGACTGCAAGTCGCCCGTGTGACAGGACGATCCTGCCGAGCAGGCCAGTCCACGTTCGTCCAGCAGGATGATCAATCCCGCTGCATCCACGCCGGGAAAACACAGGCTCGAGATCGCGGCCAGCCGTTGCGCCTGGTCGCCGTTCACAATGGTATCGGGATGCGCGGCCATTAGGCGCTGTTCAAAAGCGTCGCGCATGGCGCCGATCTTATCAGCACCACCTTCGTCGATTTCCTGACGCGCGATTTCCGCCGCCATGCCGAGCGCGACAATGTTCGGGATAGCCTCGGTGCCAGAGCGACGGCCGAATTCCTGTCCGCCGCCCAATGCCCACGGCTTGAAGCGCACCCGCCGGCTGATGAACAGCGCGCCGACGCCCTTGGGCGCGTGAAACTTGTGGCCGCTGAGGCTGAGATAATCCACGGTCGTGTTCTTGACCGAAAGCTTCTGCTTGCCGACGGACTGCACGGCATCCGTGTGAAACATCGCACCGCGTTCGTGCGCGATCTGCGCAATCTCTTCCATCGGCGCAATGACTCCCGTTTCATTGTTGGCCCACATCACACTGACCAGCGCCGTCTGACCGGACTGCGTCGCCTCGCGCAAATTATCCAGGCACACACGCCCGCCGTGG
>JANNQW010000435.1:0-11488 GCA_031400955.1 Verrucomicrobiota bacterium | reverse complement strand
ACTCGAGGCGCCGCTGACCGCACGGCCGTGTGCGTTCCACCGCGTCACCGTCGACCGGACTGGCAACAGCTCCACGGCCACCATCATCGACGAGCAGCAGGCGGTCGATTCTCAGCGGCAAGAATGCCTACTCGAACAACTTCATCAGCTACGCCCACGACATCAACGGCGACGGCTGGACGGACTACGTTGTGATGGGCTATCCAGGCAAAGAGACCCTGTGGTTTGAAAATCCTCAGGGAAAGGACACACCGTGGAAGAAGCATATCGCGCTCGATGTGACGGATAACGAATCGCCCATGTTCACAGACATCAACGGCGACGGACAGCCCGATCTGCTCTGCATGAGCGGTGGCCACCTTGGCTATGCAACGTTCAATCCGAAGAAACCGGATGACAAATGGAGCTGGCATCCCATTACGCCGAAGCTCAAGTTCGGACGGTTCACTCATGGCATTGGCTGCGGCGATGTGAACGGTGACGGCAAGACGGATATTCTCGAAGCCACGGGCTGGTGGGAGCAGCCGAAGTCGCTCGAGGGCGATCCGGTGTGGATCAAACACCAAGCCAAATTCGGCAGCAAGGGCGGTGCGCAAATGTATGTCTATGACGTAAATCATGACGGGAAAAATGACGTCATCACCAGCATCGACGCGCACGGCTACGGCCTTGCGTGGTTTGAGCAAACAAACGACGGTTGGAATCAGCACCTGATCACCGGAACGCCAACCGAGACGGGCGAAACAGGACTCGTTTTCTCACAACCACATGCCATTGAACTCAAAGACATGAACAGCGATGGCGCCCTCGACATCATCACCGGCAAACGCTTCTGGGCCCACGGCAACAAAGGCGATCCAGAACCCAACGCGCCTGCGGTCGTGTGGTGGTTCGAACTCAAGCGCGGGACTGGTTCAGCTAAATTCATCCCGCATCTCATCGACGGTGACTCCGGCGTGGGCACCCAGTTTTACGTTGGAGACTTGAACGGCGACGGCAAGCCGGACGTCGTGGTCGGGAACAAGCGCGGAGCGTTTGTGCATCTGCAAAACAAGTAAATTATCGAAGCGAGTGTGCGGATGCCCGGGCTTTCGCTGTGCAGCGATCGCCTGGGATCATGTCACTCATGAGCCGCGCACCGATTCATCCAAACCAGCCACCAGAGCGCTTTCCGCCCAGCCTGGGGGCCAGGCAATGCGACTGCAAGTTACAAAATCTTTTGATGGCTCCATTGTTTATATTTGTCTTTATAGGTCAACCCGTCGTGATTAGTGACTGATTTCCATTGGGCACAATTTGTGTAAAGCCCTAAAATTGAAGGATTAAAATTAATCGGGTCGCCTGACTGGTGGCGGCAGCGCGCTCAGTTGACTCCGTTGTTTTCGATATGTCTATAATTCTCGGCATCAACGCCTACCACGGCGACTCGTCCGCCGCCATTATCCGCGATGGCAAACTCGTCGCTGCGATCGAGGAAGAGCGCATCCTGCGCATCAAGCATTGGGCCGGCCTGCCCGTGGAGTCGATGAAATATTGCCTCCGTGAAGCCGGTGTGAAGTTCTCCGATCTGGAGCACATCGCCATCAATCTAAACCCACGCGTCAACCACGGCCGTCGGCTGCTCCACGTTCTGCGCCACTGGCCTTCGCCCAAGCTGCTTTGGGAGCGTTTCAAAAAACTCGGCAAGACCCAGTCCCTAGGTGATGCCATCGGTTCATCATTCCCCGGCGAAGTGATGAAGGCGCGCGTGCATCACATTGAGCACCACCTGGCGCATCTGGCCTCATCGTATCTCTGCTCGCCATTCGACAAGGCGGTGAATCTGTCCGTGGATGGCATGGGTGATTTTGCCAGCGCAGCCTGGGGCACCGGCAGCGCCCAGTCGCTCGATGTGGACGGTCGCATTTACTTTCCACATTCGCTCGGCATTTTTTATTCCGCCATGACGCAATGGCTGGGCTTCCCGCACTATGGCGATGAATACAAGGTCATGGGCCTCGCGCCCTACGGCCGGCCGGAGTTTCTCCATGAAATGCGCCGCATCGTTCATGTGGGCAGCGATGGCACCTACCGGCTTGATTTGAAATTCTTCCGCCACCATCGCGAGTCCGTCGCCTACACCTGGAACAAGGGATCGCCGGAAGTCGGCACGCTTTTCACGCCCGCACTGGAGGAACTGCTCGGACCTTCTCGCAAAAAAGACGAACCCCTTGAGCAACGGCACAAAGACATCGCCCGCAGCGTGCAGGCCATGTATGAAGAGGCATTCTTCGCGCTGCTCGAGGTGCTGCACCAGCGATACGACAGCGACAACCTCACGCTCAGCGGCGGCTGCGCCATGAACTCTGTCGCCAACGGCAAGGTCTATGCCCGCAGCCCCTTCAAGCGCTGTTACATTCAGAGCGCAGCCGGCGATGCAGGCGGAGCCATCGGCGCGGCGTTGATCGTGGCCCAGGAACTCACGCCCGGACTCGAACGCTTTCACATGGATCACGCCTACTATGGGCCGCACTTCAGTGAAGGTGAATATGCCGCGCTGCTCGACGAGAACGCCGGTGCCATCCGTGCTGCCGGCTGTTCGGTCGTGAAGTTTGATGACGATGAAAAATTATGCGCCGCCACCGCGCAAGCCATCTGCGATGGGAAAGTGATTGGCTGGTTTCAGGGCCGCCTCGAATGGGGTCCACGCGCGCTTGGCAATCGCTCCATCCTGGGCGATCCGCGCCGCGCAGACATGAAGGACATCTTGAATGCGAAGATCAAGCGCCGCGAATCCTTCCGACCCTTCGCCCCCAGCATCCTGCGCGAAGAAGTGCCCGCGTGGTTCGAGACCGATGACGACGTGCCCTTCATGATGCAGGTCTTCCAGGTCCGTGAGAATCAGCGCGCCAAGATTCCCGCTGTGACTCACTCTGACGGCAGCGGTCGCCTGCAAACCGTGTATCGCCATACCAATCCGCTCTACTACCAGCTCATCACGCACTTCCGCGACCTTACTGGTGTGCCTATGCTGCTGAACACGTCCTTCAACGAAAACGAACCCGTCGTCTGCGAGCCGCGTGAAGCGCTTGATTGTTTCCTGCGCACCAAGATGGATGTGCTGGTGCTTGGGAAAACGATGGTGCGTCGTCAGTAGCACCGGAAATTTTTTCGCATCGAAGCCTCCTAAACAGGATCAAACCTCATGCTGGATCTCTTGCAACAACGTGATGCCCAACGGCAGACGGAGCGCCTTCACGAATTTCAGATGGCGCGCGAACGACTCCGGGAAGTCTTGCACCGCCATCTGCCGGGGCAGAGAGTCTGGTTGTTTGGATCGCTGCTGAAACCTGGACATTTTAATGCCGCCTCAGATATCGATCTGGCGGTGGAGACTCTGCCAGACGGCATGTCCATCTACACCCTCACCGCTCTGCTGGAAGAAGACATGCGGCGTCCGGTTGATGTCATTTATTTGCCAGAGTCCCGGCTGCGGAGTAAAATCATCACCGAAGGGGAAATATGGATCGCCTAGGAATCACGACCCTCAGAGCTGAGGTTGAGGATGACGTTCGCGTCGCAGCGGAGGCGGCTGTGGCCGCGCGGGAGCGGATTTCCCAGACTGGCCCCAGCGGCGCGGAAAGTTGCGCCTTCCAGCTCGTGCGTTTCTTCAATATTGTCGAGCAGATGGGACTGCGCATCGCCAAAGCCTTTGAGAACCACATCGATGACGAACGCGGATGGCATGCGGAGATCATTCACCGCCTGAGCATCAGCGTGCCCGGCGTTCGTCCTGTCGTGTATCCCCCCGCCATCCTCCCTGCGTTGCGAGACCTGCGTGGTTTTCGGCATATTGTCACACACGCCTACGACCTCGAGCTTGATTCCGAGCGTCTCGCCATCGTCCTGCGCCACGCAGAAAACACCGCCTCCCTCCTGCCCGGCACGATTGCTGCCTTCTTCGATGCTGTAACTGCAGAATTGATGAAGCACCAGCCATGATGAGCAGCCTGGAACACCTGCCCGGCGGCGAACTCATTGCCCAAGGATTGGAAGATTGTGCCGCCGGTCGTATCACCCGGCATCATGCCTCATCGCTGTGGGTTGGCCCAGGTTGAACCGCGCCGGAATGAAGCTGCAAAATAGTGAGAAGCATCGTGTTCCCGATCCTGAGCAAAAGCTCTACTAGCTCCTTTGCGCGGAACCAGGCGACGCCTACTCCCGCTACAAATGGATGTCTTAGTGCTGGTTAATCGCTTTATAAGCCGAGTATGAACATGATCGCCGAATCTCTCGCGAGCCAGGAAAGCGCCGCGGCCGAACTTGCACTCGCGTCAGCGCCCCGGCGCGGCCGCTGGCTGCGCCGGTTGGTGATCCTGGTTATCGCCTGCGGATTGCTCTATGCTTTTCGCTTCCCGCTGATGACGCAGGCCGCGCAAATGTGGATCATCAGCGACCCGCTGGAGAAAGCCGATGCCGCCATCGTGCTGGGTGGCAGCATGGATGCCCGGCCTTCCTATGCGGCGGAGTTGTATCGGCGCGGTCTGGTTCCCCTGGTGCTCGTTGCGGAAGTGAATACGAACACTGCCGTGGACCTGCAATTGATACCGTTGGAGTCCGAAATCTCTGCGGCTATTCTGAAAAAATTGGGTGTGCCCGACGCCGCGATCCAGCGTTTCGGACATAGTGTGACCAGCACCCGTGACGAGGCTGTGGCCGCGCGCAAGTGGCTGGAGCAGCATCCCGCTAAACGCCTCATCATCCCCACTGAGCCCTTCAATACGCGACGTGCCCGTTACATTTTTAAACGTGAGCTTCATGGGCTGGACGTGCAACTCACTGTAACTGCCATCCCCAACAAGCGTTACGACCCGCTTCAATGGTGGAAATCCGAGGAGGCGACGCTCAATTTTCAAAATGAAATCATCAAGCTTGCCTATTACTGGTTTCACAAGTGACGAACGCTGAGACTCCAGCGCCCTTGAAGCCGGGTCCGGAACCCACGGGCGAATTCTGGCTCGCGATAGGCCGAAATTCATTCTATGCGGAGAGTTCCGTCTGGTTCGAGCGGAGATTTCCCAGTTGCGCAAAATGGTTGCGCCGTCGCGCGCTGAAATGGACCTGGGGTTTGCTGGTCTCTCTCATGGCCCTCGCGCTGGCGGGCTTCATGTCGTTCCAGCCCCAGACACCCAACCATTACGACTGGGATAATTATGAAGCGAAGGCAGCCGAGCCCCTGCGCTCGATGGCCGCGAACTTCCCGCCCGAGAAACACGCCGCGAAACTCGACTTCCGCTTGACGGTTCCGTTGCTGGCGCACGTTCTCGGATTGCAACGGTGGGGGCACCGCGCCCTTTATTTTCTCTTCTCGGTAGGCACACTCTGGCTCTGCTATTCCAGCTTCCTTAAATGGTCCGGGGACAAACCCGCAGCCACACTCTTCACCTTCGCACTGGCGGCGATCCCGCCTGGCTCCGAGGTGCTGTTTGGAAGATACTTCTATGATCCCGTCGCATTTTTTCTCGGGGTGGCCTGTCTGAGAGTCACACCGGGCTGGACGCTCGCCATTCTGCTTTTTCTCCTGTCGTTCGTGGATGAACGCGCGCTGCTGATGTTCCCCGCCCTATGGCTTCATCACTCCATGCGTCGCGAGGAGGCTAAATTTTCCACGCGCGGCACTGCCTTTCGCATGGCCGGAATCTGTGTCGTGCTGGTGCTCGCGGCACATGGCCTGACGAGATTGTGGCTCACCTGGCAATACGGCCTCAGCCTTCCTATTTCCGGAGCAAATGTGGGTCTCAAATGCCTGAACCTGAACTACCGGTTTTTCGAATTGATGTGTCTGGCCACACTGGAGGGTTTCTGGCTGCTTCTGCTCCCGTTGCTCTGGCGTCTTTGGACGGGGGGACGCCGGATCACCTGCGCCGCCTATGTTTCATGCCTTGCCACCCCGCTGTTGAGTTCCCTGATCGTTCTGGATGTGGGCCGCAGCATGAACTTTGTGCTGCCCGCTTTCGTTTCTCTTATCAGCCTGCTTCCCTTGTTCTACAGCATCCCGGCTCTGCGAAGCATGTTGCTGGCCGTGGCCGCGTTGAATCTGGCCTTTTGCAATATTGACTATCTCGGCCAGCCCCGGCCCGGCCCGCCAGCGCTCTTTGAATCGTCGTGGTATTTCATCAAGCATTATCTGATGCAGTGATCCAGGCTTCAGCATCCGCCCCAGCGATCTAGAAATGTATTTTGACAGTGCCGGCGACTGGATTGCCACCCGCAATCCGAAAAAACTTCGCCAGCGACTGGGTGAATGAAAATCTTGATGATCACCCCTGATCTCGATTCCGGTGGCGCACAATTGGCCATGACCCGGCTGGCGGCGGGGCTGGCCGGATCACACGAGGTTACAGTCTATTCAATGACACGGCCTTCGAGAGATAACTTGCTGAGGAAAGAATTGCGACGGGCAGGCGCCGGAGTGTTCAGCGGACCCTTCCGCGGTCTGGTCGGGCGAGTTGCGCGCCGTCTTTCCCTGCTCGATGGCATCCACCGGAGGCGGCTCCAGGGATTGCGGCGCAAACGCGGCATTCAGGTGGTCAACAGCCACCAGGCAGAGGCGGAGCGTCTGGCTTGCGAGGCGTTTGCCACCACTGACATTCCGCTCATCGGCACCGACCACGGCTGCTACCGCGCGTTGCTCAAACCGGTCAGCGGCCTCGGGAGAAAAGAAGATTATGTCGAAGTCTTCCGGCGCAGTGATGGTCTGGTGTGCCTCTCACAATCCAATCTGGAAGTCGCAGCCAGACACTCGTGGAAGCCGGGGTTTCGCACCTGGAAAATATACAATGGATACCCCTTGCCCTCGGCAGCTAGCATCGCCCGGCAGGAATCTAACCGGGATCCGTTCATCTTCGGCATGATCGCGCGTGGCATTCCGGAAAAGGGCTGGGCAGAGGCCGTGGCGGCTTTTCAGCGGGTGCGCGCCAATGTTTCACGGGAAGTTATTCTTCGACTGGCCGGAACGGGTCCCGGGTTGGACAAGGTGCTTCGCGAATTCACGTTCGAACAGTTGAAGGGCGTGGAGTTTCTCGGGCATGTGGATGATGTGCCATCGCTGTTGCGTGGCTTGGATGCCGGCCTGTTGCCAACCTGGTTTGAACTGGAGAGCCTCCCAAATACGATTGTCGAATACCTCGCCCACGGCATCCCTGTCGTGACCAGTCCCGCGGGCGGCATACCTGAGATGCTGGAAACGTCATCGGGACTCGCGGGCCTGCTGGTGCCGATGGATGCGTCAACTGGTCGTGTGGATGTGAACCTGCTGGCGGCGGCGATGGAGCGACTCGCGACAGATGAGGATTTTCGACGGAGCCTCTCGGAGAAAGGCTTGGAAGCCGCGCGCAAGTTCGATCTGGCGCGCGCTGTCAGCGAATATTCAGAAGTTTTCCGCGAGGCGATTCAGACTTCAAGGCAAGCAAATTCTGGCCACTGACTTCCGACTTCCGAATTCATCGAGCTCATGCTTGACCCTGGAACGGGAGACGGTATTCTCAAAGTATGACTGCATCCAAGATCGCCATTTCCATCGACCAGCGTGTGCTTGGACGTATTGACTCACTGGTGCGGGCCAAGAAGTATCGGAGTCGTTCAGAAGTTTTTCAGATCGCGGTGTCAGAACAATTAGCCCGACTGGCTGAAGACTCGTTGGCCAGAGAATGTTCCAAGCTTGATCCATCCGAGGAACAGGCTTTCGCCGATATTGGTCTTACTAGCGATCTTGCCGAATGGCCAGCATACTAAGGGGCGACATTTATTGGGCGCAATTGGATCCGACGGTCGGCCATGAGCAGGCCGGACGACGCCCTGTTCTCGTTCTGAGCGAGACCGTCTTCAATGACCGTTCAGGCACGGTGATTGCCATCGCGCTTACGAGCCAGGAACCACGAGCTGGCTTTCCCCTCACACTAGAACTCAAGAGATCAGGTTTACCGAAACGAACTTGGGCAAAGATATCTCAGATTCGAACTCTCTCGACTCAACGACTAGCTGGAAGATTCGCTTCATGTCATTCGGCAGAGATGTTACGAATTATCGAAGGCTTGAATAAGCTCGTTGCGCCAACTGATCGATAACGGATGTTCGCACCCTAAGTTCTGTCATTCCATCCTTCCGACCTCCGACCTCCGACTTCTGCCTTTTGCCTTTTGCCTTTTGCCTTATCCCTTATCCCTTATCCCTTATCCCTTATCCCTTTTCATCCCGCCCCCGGATTCAATTTCTTGTCCAGAGTCCACGAAGGAAACGCGCCCTGGCAGATCAGTGGGGGTTCCGCCCAATACGAACGAAACTTGAGCTCGAGTCCCGCCGCATTCATCAGCCAGTCAATCGCCGTGTGATAAGGGGGTGCGGCATGTTTCGAAGTGAGAAAGCGCCGCGCGGATTCAGGCCGGATCAGATAAGCGGCCCCACACCGGGAAATGCCGCCGCCGCCCCACCAAGTTGGTTTGTAACCGCGAAAATAAACAAGCCGTCCCGGACGCCGGCGCCAGAAGGGAATATGCAGGTCACACCCGTCGCCCACAAAGAATATTTCCCAGTCGTCCGGAAGTTGAGTCAGTGCACGAGAGAGCCTATTGAGAAAATCCGGCTGAATCAGAATGTCATCCTCCAGCACCAGATGCCAGGGCGCATCACTCTGCGCTGCGCAACGGAACGCCTCGAGGTGTTTCAAAATGACGGACACAAACGATGCAGGAAAAGCCGCCGGATCGCCAAATTTTCCATTTGCATGCTCCTGAAGAATTTCCTCCCGGTCGAACTCAGTGATCCAATGAACGGGAAACTGGTTCAGACCGTGCGATTCAAGCTCCCGCTCGACATGCCTTCTTCGGTCAACCAGAGGCGTGTAATGAACCAGATGAATTCGCAGACCTTCCAGCGCAGCGCCTGCCGGTCCTCCATTTTGGACAGTCTCTCGAGCAGATGACATCGGAACTGACTTACCCGAAAGTCAGCGGACATGCAACCCTTGCCAGATTTTGTCGTTAGAGAGGTTTGTCTGCGCCCTCGCGGACTCCCAGCAAATGTCCCTGACGATGTGGCGTGAAAGGTTTGCGTCTGGCCCTTCGCGGGGGCGCGAAGGGCGGCACGCGGGGCGCGTGCGCTCCAAAATATCTTTTACCACTTGAAATTAAAATCGCTAATGGCCATTCCTGATCAAGCTCCAGCAGACCTGTCCTTGGGACTGGCAGATTCAGGATACTTGCGGGAACGGAGAAACCCAAAGCCAGGCGACCTGTTCTACCTTCACTTGCGTGATGTTCTGGACGCCCTCAGCGCACACGCCACCGAAGAGCGCTTGAAGGTGCTGGACTTTGGAAGCGGAGGCTCACCCTATCGCTATCTGTTTCCCAATGCCGAATACCTCCGCGCCGATCTGGAGGGAGAGGGCCTGGATTTTACGATCAACGCGGACGGGCAGCTGGCAGGAGGCAAGGCAGCAAGTTTCGATTTAATTCTCTCCACCCAAGTTCTGGAACACGTGGCCAATCCCGCGCTCTATTTCTCGGAATGCCGCCGACTCCTCCGCCCGGGTGGGAAACTTCTCCTGACGACGCATGGAATTTATGAAGATCACCTTTGCCCCAACGATTATTTTCGCTGGACGGCTCAGGGCCTGCGCCTGATTCTGACCAATGCAGGATTTCAGGTGCGCGCGGTGCAAAAGCTTACCACATCGGGAAGAGCCCTCTGTTTCACCTTGCAGCGCCATCTGTTTTTAGGAGGTGCCTCTCCGCCGGCTTCTTATGCGCTATTCTGCCGCGTTCTCAACCGGGTGTTGCGCCCTCTGATGCCACTGCTCCATCGTCTGGTAGACTGGTGTTTCCGGGATTGCCGCGCAGTTTCTGATTCTGAGAGCGGTCATCCGCTTTATGTTGCTCTCTTGGTGGAAGCATCACACTGATGAGTTTTCTGGCTGCCCTGACATCGTCTCGATGGTCGCGTCGCTTCACCATGCTGGGCAGTTCGGTCGCGGTGCAGGCACTCGTTCAAGCGCTCTCAGCCACTGCCGGTCTCGTGCTCGTGCGCACCCTTGAAAAACAGCAATATGCTTGGTTTACAATCACCCTGACCATGAGTTCTGCCCTTAGCATGCTCTCTAACGCTGGCATTGGCGTAGCTGTCACTTCGTTCGGTGGTCGCGTGTGGGAAGACCGCCCCCGGCTCTCGGGACTGATCCGGGCCGCCCTGCGCCTGCGCTGGATCCTGACCCTGATAGCTGTGGCCATCACCGCGCCTTGGACGATCTGGTTGCTTGCGCACAACGGAGCTCCGCTTCCCAAGGCGATCGTTTTCACCGCATTCATGGTAGCGCCGGTCTGGGCGATTGGGACCACGGCGATCTTCGGTGCAGTCAACAAGCTGCACTCGCGCCTGGTCAATCTGCAGGTGACGGAACTCGCGGGCGCGATGACAAAACTTGTGCTCGTAGTCGTTCCTGCGTTGCTCGCGGTGGTCAACGTGACCTGGGCTCTTGTGGCAATAGCCGTTTCATTTTTTGTCCAGGCTTGGATGACCAGCCGCCAAGTTCGTCCGCTGCTCGATCTCACGAATGCTGCTGCCGAAGCGGACCATTACCTGCCGCAGATCAAGAACGTGGTCAGACACATGTATGCCAACAGCCTGTTTCTCTGTGTGCAGGGTCAGTTGGCCACCTGGTTGATCAGCATCTTCGGCTCCAGCAGCAAGGTGGCTGACTTGGGCGCGCTCGGTCGGCTGGCGATCCTCTTTGCCATCATTGGAACCCCGATTGTTCAGGTGATCTCCCCCACGTTCGCCCGCTGTTCTGACATGCGGCGACTGCGACGGCTTTTCTTCGCCGGGCTTGCAGGCTATGTGATCTGCGTTCTCGCCATCGTGCTGATTGCAGTCTGGCGGGGCGAATTGATACTCTGGATTCTCGGCGGAAAATATACTCACCTCCAGGCTGAGCTCGTCTTGGTATTGATCGGTTTTGCCATCAGTGGAGTCACCAGTTTTTTCTGGTCCCTGAATCTGTCCAGGGGCTGGGTCAGTCACATCTGGTGGAATATTCCCTTGTCACTCCTCGCACAGGCGCTGGCCCTGTGTTTGCTGGATCTGTCCACGGTGCGAGGCGCGGCCTGGCTCGGCATCGTCGGCGCCGTCACCAGCCTCGGCCACGCCGTTTTTGTTTCTCTGCATGGCTTTTATCAGCGTGCTACGAGAACTGAAGCCTGATGATTACAGGTCAAAAAACAGAAATTGGAAATTGGAAAGTAGAAAGCAGAAATTAGCACCGCCCGCATCCTTTCTACTATTCACTTACCCCTTTTCCTTTCCGCCCTCCGCCTTCCGCCTCCTGCCTCCTGCCTCCTGCCTCCTGCCTTCCGCCTCCTGCCTTCCGCCTTCCGCCGTCCGCCCTACGGGCCCCCCCCCCCCCCCCGACACCCCCCCCCCCCCGAGCCCGCCACCAGAAGGAGGTAGGGGGGGGGGG
>JANNQW010000434.1:0-16147 GCA_031400955.1 Verrucomicrobiota bacterium | reverse complement strand
CCGACGAACACCAAGCCGGTTTATCTCATCTGCAACGCGGACGAATCCGAACCCGGCACCTTCAAGGATCGCTACATCATGCATCAGGATCCGCACCAACTCATCGAGGGCATGGTGATTTCCTGTTTCGCAGTGAAGGCGGGCCTCGCCTACATTTACATCCGCGAGGAGTTTCCTGAAGCCGCGAAGATTCTGGAGAAGGCGCTCGATGAAGCGCGCGCGAAGAATTTTCTCGGCAAGAACATCCTCGGCACCGGATACGATCTGGAAATCTATGTCCATCGAGGCGCAGGTGCCTATATTTGCGGCGAAGAGACCGGCCTGATCGAATCACTCGAAGGCAAGCGCCCCTACCCTCGCATCAAGCCGCCGTATTTCCCAGCAGCACTCGGCTTGTATATGTGCCCGACGATCGTGAACAACGTGGAGTCGCTCTGCCACGTGAAACACATCATCGCCATGGGCGGCGCGGAATACGCCAGGCTCGGCACGCCGAACAACACCGGCACCCGCATCCTCTGCGTCAGCGGCGACGTGCAGCGGCCTGGTTATTTTGAGGTCGAGGTCGGCAAAGTCACCATGGGCGAAGTCATCAACGATTTGTGCGGCGGCATGAAACCCGGGCGCACATTGAAAGCCATCATCCCGGGCGGCAGCAGCGCGAAAGTTTTGCGCGCCGATGAAAAGTTCAAACTCAAGGACGGTCGTGAACTCGGCATCATGGACATCCCGATGGACTTTGACACCATGGCCGCCTGCGGGAGCATGGCTGGTTCCGGTGGTGTGATCATCATGGATGACTCCCGCTCGATGTCCTGGGTGCTGAACAATCTCAACGCTTTCTACGCGCACGAATCCTGCGGCCAGTGCACACCCTGCCGCGAAGGTTCCCTTTGGATGAAGAAAATCAGCGACCGCATCGTCGCGGGCAATGCTTCGCCCTCCGACGTGGATGAACTGGAGCGCGTGGCCAACAACGTCGAAGGCCGCACCATCTGCGCGTTCGGCGAAGCGTGCTCCTGGCCCACGCAGAGTTTTGTCCAGAAGTTCCGCGAAGAAATGAAGGCGGGCACAAAATCTCAGTTCGCAGAGAAGATTGTAAATGACGAAACTGCGTTAGCTGCGGCTGGCTTGGAAGTGTGATTTAAAAATCACCGCCGCCGCCGCCGCCACCGGAGTCGCCACCTCCGCCTGAGTCTCCTCCGCCGAAGGAGCCGCCGCCGCTGCTGGAGTCATCCCCACCAAAACTTCCGCCGGAGCTGGAGTAGTCCGTATCTTGACCGGTGAAACCTGTATCGCCGCCACTGCCATTGTTATCGAGACGGTTTTCCGGAGGCGCTCCATAGGCGGAACTGTGACCACCAGAAAACTGATCATAGAGCCACATGCCCGCTGCTGCGCCGAACATTCCGCCCATCATGGAGCGCATGAATCCGCCGCCACCCGTCGAAGGCCCGGGCGTCATCGCATTTCCGCCAGTGGACATCCCGCCGCGAAAGAGCGCCCTAAGCAAGGCCAGCCCCAGCCACACCACCACGCCGATGATCAGCAGTGTCACCAGCCAGCTTCCGCCCGATGATGGCTCTTCGCGCACTTCGTTTCGATAACGTGTCGCCGGCGCTGGCGCGGATGATGTTTGAGATGTTGAGCGCGTGGTCATATGACCGCGCATCGTCACGGCCACATAACTCATGCCTTCGCGCAAGGCCCCGTCATTGTCTTTAGTGCGAAGCTTGGACAGCATGGTGCTCACCAGCCGGTCGCGGTCAGTCAGCGTGAAAGCCTGCCGCATCGTTTCGTTGCCCACGCTCACTTGCAGGTGCGCCGGCTGTTTTACCAGCAGCACATAGACCCCATTTACCATTAGTTCCTTCGCGCGTTTCACAGCCCATTGGTCACAAACACGATTCACCGCTGCCTTGTCCTGCAAGTTTATGCTCTGTCGCAAATCCGCCGGAATTTCCGCAAAGGTTTCCACGCACACATCCTTTTTCAGCTTCCTCTGCACATCATTGATGTTTGAGGTCGCGTCTGCCTTGGCTCCCTCGGAGAAGAAACCGGCGTTGTCATGAATGCCCGACGTCCCGGCCCGTGCGGTCAAAGCGGTGCCCAGCAGCGTGGCGCATGTGGCGAGATATATCGGAAGCTTTAGGTGTTGTATCATGTTAGTCAGGGTTTTGCTGTCGTTACCATTCGATGCTGGTGATACGCAACTGTTCAATCGAAGTGCGCGGGAGCAAGGCCAGCCAAGAATTCAGATGGAATGCCGGACGGGCATCACCTGCGCACTGGACAGACGCGGCATTGCGCGATACGAAAGCTTGATGAAACAAACCGTCGTCACGCTCGATCTTGAAGGCGTTCTCGTTCCAGAAATCTGGATCGCCGTCGCTGAGAAGACCGGGATCAAGGAACTGCGCCGCACCACGCGCGATGAGCCAGATTATGACGTCCTCATGAAAGGACGGTTGGAAATCATCAACGAGCACGGCCTGAAACTGCCGGACATTCAAGCGGTCATCGACACGCTTTCACCGCTCGAAGGAGCGAAGGCGTTTCTGGACGAACTGCGGACCATCACCCAGGTCATCATTCTGTCCGACACCTTCGAGCAATTCGCCAGCCCGCTCATGCGGCAACTGGGCTGGCCGGCGCTTTTCTGTCACCGGCTCGAAGTGGATGATGCCGGCCGGATTGTAAACTACCGGCTCCGCCAGCAAAATCAGAAGCAGCACAGCGTGACCGCTTTGAAGTCACTGAACTATCGAGTCATTGCCGCGGGCGATTCGTTCAACGACACCACGATGCTGGCCGAGGCCGATGTCGGATTCTTCCTCCACGCACCGGAGAGCATTCAGGCGCAGTTTCCGCAATTCCGGCCTTTCGAGAAATACGACGACCTGCTGGCCGCGATCAAGGACGCACTGAGAGCGGCTTAAATTTTTTTGCAGCCGCGTTCGTATAAGCGCAGAAGATTGGATGTTCTGTCGGCAGCGTGTTTTCTTCCCGCACTCATACGAATGCGGCTACGAAACAATTAATGCCGCTCACTTTCCCATCTTGGCCGCTCCCATTCCGATCTCAACTGTCGGTTCATCGGGGTCGCTCATCGAAATTTCTGTAACTCGACCGCCTTCGTCTTTGAAATTCATTCCGACCGACCAGATTAAGCCGCGATTCGCATCGTAGCGCAGCGCTTCACCTGAAAAACTGTCCGGCGGCACGGTTGACAAATAGCGCGGCACCAAATCATCGAGCTTCGCCGGCAAATGCTTTTCCCGCTGCACATAACGACGCAGACCAAAGAGCGCCATGACCAGCCCGTGACGCGTGCGGGCCAGCGCACTGCGGTCCAGAAGAGAAGCGTAAGCGCGAATGCGCGTGGCAAAGTAATCCTCGCCTGAACGATTGGGTCCGCCATCAAGCCCTCGCGACAGTAAGCGATTTTCAATCTGGCTGGCCCGCGAGAACGCGGTGCGGCCCGCTTCATTCTTCAACTCGCGAAAGCTTTCGGCAAAAAGTCTCAGTGTGGTATTCGGCTTGAAGAAAATCCGCGAACCCGAACGCGCGGGTAGATACCACAGCGGGAGCGGCAGTTCATCGCCCTCGGGGCCGAGCAGAAGTTTACGCTCAAAAATATAGAAGCCGTCCATTGCCGCTACGAGGTGTTCCACGGTGGGAGCCCACTGTTTGAACTCATCCTCCTGCAAATGACGCAGCTTCTCATCATCAAGCTGCGTAAGCGACAGGAGCCGTGCCAAGGCCCGGGCGCCGTGTTCCTGAAGTTCCAAGGCGCGGTCCATGAAATTCGGCCAGGCATCGATCTGCTCGATGAGATGGGCCAGCACCAGCAGGTCACAGGCGGAATGAAATGCCGGTTCCTCATGTCCGCACCGGGCAAGATACGCACACTCCGCATCCTTGAGTGCCATCACCGCGGGCCAGGCGATATCGGAGGCAAAATTATCGATCTTCCACAAAAGACTGCGCGGCTCCCATTCCTCCCGTTTTTCCTCGAGTAGATCCCGTAAGTTGTCCAATACCGGTCCATGCTGGTCGAGCAATGCGCCGACCTTCCCGATATCCTCCGTCCACGGCGACAGCACGGCTGGATCGGTGGTAGAAACTTTTACCGCCGCTGCCAGCATTGCCTTCATCCGGGCCGGCGCGGAGACATCCTGCTGTTGTTGGAAAATAACCGGTCGACGCAGATCACCATCCCACGGCACATCCTCGTCTTGCAAATAGGCGAGAGTGAAGATGAACACCCCCACCACCATGACCAGGACGAGCGTGAGCCGCGTCGGAGGACGCCATGGCGTCCGGGGGCGGCTCTGGCTGTCCCTCTGAGCAGTTGTTTCAGCCGCGACCGACGATCCTTCCTCTGGATCGGGTTCGCGATTTTCGTTGAAGTCCATGTCGCAATTATCATGGCATGTGCGACGCGCCTTGCAACGCGGGAACTGCCGCACATAAAATTTCAGATGTGCTCATGCCTGAGGCAGCGCACTCCAAAAGATGGCCGGGTCTTTTTTTGGACTGCGGTGGCAAGCCTTGGGCGCGACACCGCTTTCGCGGGAACGCTGAGCAATACGTTTACCGCCCCATTTCTATCCCCTCCGATATGACCGTCATGGCCGGATTTCTTCACCAGGGGACAGTCACGTATGGCGCTTAAAGTCACGCCGGCATTTCGTAACCCTTGCGGCGCGGGCGGTCCTGCATGGCAGCAGCTTCCTTGTCGCCGATGATCTGCTCAGTCTTCGGATCCCACTTGAGCGAGCGCCCGAGGCGTTGGGCGATGGCAGAGAGCTGGCAGATAGTGGCCGTGCGATGGCCGACGCTCGCCGGGCAGATGGTCGGTTTACGGGATAGAATGGATTCGATGAAATTTCCCCGGTGATCATTCGATTCGTAGACTTGGACATCGCTCGGGCCGAATTTGTGGCGCACGAGTTCGGCGGGTGAGCTTGCGATTTTTCCGCGGTCCACAAACACCTCGCCCTTGGTGCCGACAAATCGGATGGCATGGCCGTTGTCCGGATTCTTCTTGTCGCGCCAGACGGTGATGCCGTCGGCATAGCGGTAATGGAGGGCTTCGGCTCCTTCAAAGCCCATGGGAATGAACTCGACGGGGCCCGTTTCATCGCGGCCGAGCGCCCACTGGACGATGTCGAAGTGGTGTGCGCCCCAATCGCCGAACTTGCGACTGCCGTATTCCCAATAGCAGCGCCAGCCGCCGCCGTAGTTTCCCTTTACCCGGTTCTCTGAATACTCAAAAAAGGGCGTGGGGCCCAACCAGCGGTCGTAGTCGAAGCCTGCGGGCACTGGAACGATCTGCTCTTTTTCCGGCGGCGGCGGGAATTCGCCGAGCCGGCAGTATACTTCCTTGATTTCACCGATGATGCCATTGCGCACCAGATTAGCGGCGATGCGGAAGTGAATCGACGAGCGTTGTTGGCTGCCCACTTGCAAGATGCGACCGTATTTTTTCTCGGCCGCCACAAGGGCTTTTCCCTCCTCAATGGTGAGTGTCATCGGTTTTTCCACATAGACATCCTTGCCCGCTTTCAATGCGGCCAGCGCGATGGCGGCATGCCAATGGTCAGGCGTGGTCACGCACACGGCTTGAATGTCGGGGTTGGAGAGCACTTCTTCGAAGCGGGAGGTGCCAATGACGTCTTTGAATCCCTTTTCATTCAATATTCCCACGGCCTTCTTCAGCGCCTCCTCCCTCAAATCGCAGACGGCGATGGGCTGGACGTTCTTCATGCCGGGAAACGAGCGCACATGGCCATCGGAAATCAGGCCCATGCCGATGAAGCCCATGCCGATCCGGGAATTGGCTCCGGCTTTGTTTGCGTTGCCGAGTGTTTCAGCGCGAACAATTTGTGGCCCCGCTAAGGCGGCGCCACTGGCGAAGAGCGAGGATCTGAGGAACTGGCGGCGGGTTGGTGTGCTTTGTTTCATGGCGATGCGAATGGTGGGATTTGGGTGTGGAATAATTTTGGGGTTGGACGAGGCAATGAGGGCATGAAGCCTGCCTTGATTCATACCACTACGGGCCATCGATCATAATTCTTCCGTATATTCTAGTGAAGGGACAGCGAGACACATACCATACAAAGTAGCTCGCGAGTTCCCTTCGCGACTGGGTTCATCAGTTTCAAGATCGTGGGTGCTACCGGCGAACACACGAATTGTCAAATTTTTGCACACTGACCCGAATGGCACTGATCCAAGCCGTGGGAGCCGAAGCACGGTTCCTGCCCGCCTACTCACCGGACTTCAATCCCATTGAAAAGATATGGAGCAAGGTCAAAGCCCTGCTGCGCAGCGCCGAAGCCAGAACCCCCGAAGACCTCGACCAGGCAATCGGCTCGGCCCTCACCAAAGTCACTCCAAAAGATGCTCGCGGCTGGTTTGCTTCTTGTGGCTATAGTGTTATTTAAAATGCTCTAGGTCGCCCAGATCCTGCACTTCGCCCGGAACGACGCCCGCGTCCTGCCAAAAGCCGCCGGAGCCAGGGCACATCGCGCCAGGCGTCATGCGCGAGGCTCCGGAGCCGTCGCGCCTGCAGCGCGCGCAGGTTCCGCCGGCGACCGCCGCGCGTCGCGACGGATCTGCCGGAGCACCGCGAACGTGGCCAGTGTCTCCGTCACCCGTCCTCCCGCAGCAACGACACGACCGGCCGGAACTTCTCGCGCGGGTCGTGGAGGCCGTCCCAGGCCTCGCACTCGACGTGCAGGTCGGCCGGGGCGACCGTTGCCATGGCCTGGCGAATGCGGCCAGCGACGTCGGCATGCCGGCCGGGCGCCGTCGCCACCCGCACCCGCAGCCGGTCGCGACCCTCCTGGATCACCTGATAGCGGTCGAGGCTCTCGAGTCGCGCGAACGTCTCGTGGAACCAGGGCCAGTGGAGCCGCCTGCCGTCCGGCAGCAGCACGACGTCGGCGGACCGGCCGGTCAGCCCCACCAGCCGCGGGAACGTCCGCCCGCACGGACACGGGTCGACGACGAGCGCGCCCCGGTCCCCGGTTTCGTAGCGCAGCATCGGCATCGTGCGCGCGATCAGGTCGGTGCAGACGATCCGCCCGGACACGCCGGGCGGCACCGGCAGCCCGTCGTCGCCCAAGATCTCGACGAGGTGCGTGTCGGCGCTCACGTGGAGCCCGTCGCGCCGCTCGCACTCCCAGGCGAAGTCGCTGAGCTCGACGAGCCCGTAGAGATCGATCGGGGCCGTGCCGAGGGCACGCGTCACGAGCGCGCGGGTGGCCGGCACGAGCGGCTCGGCGTCCGAGAATACCAGTCGAAGCGGCGCCGGCTTCGCACCCGCGTGAAGCGCCGCCCGCGCGAGGTCATGGAGCGTCGACGCCGACGCGCAGAGCACTTGCGGGCGATACTCGAGCAACGCCCGGAGCTGCTCGGCGGGCGAGTCCAGGATGGACACCCACCGCTTGGGCGCGACACCGAGCCGCTGCACGGCAAAGGTCGGGCCGAACTCCATGCAGATCTCGAGGGTCCGGTCGGTCCACTGGAACCCCAGTTCGCGCAGGATGCGCAGGCCGGCGGCCCGATGCGCGTCGATCTCGCGCTGGCCGCGGTAGATGCGGAGCGGTGCACCGGTGGAGCCGCTCGTGAACACAACGTCGAGCCGGTCCAGCGGCGCGCCCTGGACGACGAGTTCCGCCGGCGGGGTCTGGCGCAGCATGGCCTTCGACATCGTCGGGATGCGGGCTACGTCCTCGAGCGTCCGCGGGTCGCCGGCCTCGACGCCGACCGCGTCGAGCTTGCGGCGGTGGAGAGGGACGTGGTCGCGAACGTGCGCCACGAGCGCCCGCAGCCGGCGTTCCTGCAGGCTGCGCAGGGAGGCTGCCGAGGCGCGCGAGCGACCGTGGCTGCTCGCCAGTAGGCGGATGGTCTCCAACATCGCCCTCAGGGTTCGACGACGAGGAACAGCCAGGTCGCGAGCAGGATCAAGTGCACCACGCCGGACAGCAGGCTCGCCCGCCCGATGCCGTAGGTGATCAGCACCATCATGAACGACAGCGCCAGCAGCACAGCCTCGCCCGGCGCGACCCCGAGCTCGAGCGGGGTGGCGATCCACCACGCAATGGCGGCGACCGTCGGCACCGTCAGCCCGATACTCGCCACCGCCGAACCCAGCGCCAGGTTAACTGCTAGGAATTTGCTTTCGTGGGTGCCGCGCCGCATCTGCCCCAGACGCGCATCGAAACCGGGGAAAAAGGACTGGGCGTGGGCTGAATCGCGCTTCTCATACTGCCCAAACACCCGCTTCCGGGCACCGAGGATGGATGGAAAAGGATTCATGGTGCATTTTTCGACAGGTTGAGCATAGCTCTCCTGTCCGCGCTGCCAAGATTTTTTTGCACGCGTTGCCTCATAATTATAGACACCTAGACGGAGGCTTCTGAAAAGTCTGCAAGGAATTTGCTTTCGTAGGTGCCGGGCTCGAGTGGCCCTGGGCGCGCCTCGGAGACGAGGTGAGAGGGGTATGGCTATGCCGAGACGCAAGCATTGATAGTTTTGAGTCATTACGACGGGAAAACCCATCACAATAGTCAAATTCATCACCAAACCACAAGCCTAAGCGTGCCACCAACAATCAAAACGACATATTATCAGCACGATCGTTGCTGTCAGCCGCGCCCGACTTACTAGCGGTTTCCCAAAAGATCCCACACCGCCTTTCCGGTGTTTTGACCTGCAGGATTGATGGATTCGATCTCAATCTGGGCTGGCTTGTCTTTAATCGGGCGAATTTTCTGCACCCAGCCACTGTCGAAGCGCACCTCGACGCTACCGTCAGCCAACCGCTTCCAGCGGCCTTGATCCGGGAATGCCTTGGCTTCGGCGAATAGGCCGATACTATGACAGGTACCATTGGCCGATATTTCCTCGGTGCGATTCATAATCGGCACCTTCCAAGTGCCCACGGGATTGAATGACGACGTCAGCGCTTTAGGCGATGGATCGGTTTGGGCCAACTCTTCTTTCAAAGCATCAACTTTGGCCTTGATTGCATTGGCACCGTCCAAGTCACCTTTGGCCATGGCATCCTTGAGTGCTTTCTCCAGCTTTGGAATAGCCGCCTGGATGGCTTTGACCACAACTTTGCGCTTGGCGTCTTCCGCAATGTCCAGATCCTTTTGGAGTTGAGTCAGCACGGACTGGGCCTGCGGGTTTTTTAAAACCAGATTTTTATCATCCGCAAAAATTGAGTGTCCGAGCAAGGCAAACAGAAACAGTTGGGTTAGGCGGCGCATGGTTGTGACAAATAAAAAATGAAGGGGGGAAGTCCTCGAATTGAAACATTCTAGTGAGTTTTTCATAGGCTTTTCTCGCTTGGCGTTTTTCGACACTCGAATGGCAATGCGTTCATGAACGAATTCTGTAAAGAAATAGCAACGACAACAATTAGTTTGTTTGATTTCGAGGACCCCTTCCAGACCACTTTCATGAAGGTAGAAGCGTGCCATCGTCGCATGGTCTGATGTTCCGCGGCGCATCAAACCGGGAATTGAGCATGGCGACGTAGCCCGCCAGCACTGGTGAAAGCGAAGGGGCGTCGCTTCTACCTCACCAGCATCTGTCACTCAATTACATAAGATTCATTAACATTTATAACAACTATCGCGTCACACTCTCCAAAAAACAATCCAGCGCATGGCGGGCCAACTGGCCGCCCACTCCGTCGTAGCACCAGTCGAAACCATGGGCGGCCCAGGGCAGCTCCAGATACAGATGGCTGACACCGAGTTCATTGAGCCTGGCAGCGAAACGCTGGCTGTGTCGGTTCCAAACGATGACATCATGCGAGCCGTGAAAAATCAGGGCGGGCGGACTTTCCGGTCTGGCGAGCAACATTCCGGAAGCGCTCGCATAATTTTTCTCCATTTGCTCCGGATCACCGCTCATGAAATTGCGCACCATGCGCAGCGAGTTCAGTATGTCATTTTTCACGGAAAGCTTCCGGGCGAAGAACATGTCCTGCGGTCCATAGAATGAAACGCAGCCACGCACGGCGGGATCATTCATGCCATAGGCGCAAGCCACGGCGATCTGCGCGCCCGCGCTGCGACCGAGAAAAACAAAGCGTGATGGATCAATGCCGAGTGACGCGGCGTTGGCCTTGAGATATGCCAACGCCTGCCGCACGTCCTTATCTTGGGCCGGCCACGGATGCTCCGGCGCGAAGCGATACTGCACAGAGGCCACGGCATATCCGCTCCGCGCCCAATGCGTGCTCCAGTCCGGAAGTTCATTCACCTCGCCCTTCTCCCAGCCTCCCCCATGAATCAGCACAATGCAGGGCGCTGGTTTGCCGGGCTTGGCTCGAAAAAATTCAATCCGTCGACTGCCATCCGCGTCCTTCGCATACACAAATTGCTCCGGCTTCATGTTCGTCTGCCACGATCCAACAAAGAGCGGCACGATGTCCAAGGGACCAGCATCCGCAACGCGACTCTTGCCAAAAATCCGGCTCAAGTCCTCCGGGAGTTTTCGGGCAATGAATGCCGCCTGCGCCAACGGCCATAAAAGCACGGCGGCCGCAGCGACAGTGGACATGGCTGTGAACCGTCTGCGCCTGCGCCAGCAAAACCAGACGAACACGATCGCAGCGAACGCAAAACGATGGCCATATTCCGCAGCGATGACCGTGATGCGCCAGCTCCAGATGTTGTCGAAGATGAAGATCACATGCAGCGCCAGCACCAATGCCAATCCGGCACCAGCAATGAGCATACATGATAGGAGGCGGGCCTTCACCAGGGTCCAGCGAAGATGACCGGGCCGTCCGCCGATTTCTTGGCCACGCCGCCCACGGCTTCGATGCTGATGGCAAACTTGGTGGCGCTGGACACCGGTTCCGCGGGCTTAAATATCACCGAGGCCATGCCGCGCGCATCCACCTTGATCACGCCCGCGCTGATGGGCGCCGGATTTTTTTTATCGAAGACCCAGAGCTGGTAATCTCTGTTGGCCTGCACGGGTGGCATTTTTTCGAGCTTCAACTGACCCTCCTGTTTTTTGCTGTCCCAGACGATGACAGCAGCACTTTCCTCAAACTTATGCACAGTCGCGCGCAGGGACGTGACTTCCATGCTGGCAAACACGTTGAACTGTTTCAAATTTGTGATTTCGCCTGCGAGTCGCTCTGAAGCGCCGGTGGCATCAGTCAGTTTTTTTTCCAGTCCGGCCACTTTGCCTAGGGCGCTGGCAGCTTCGACCCGTGCCACGGACTCGCTTTGCACCAGTGTCTTCATTTCGTGCGAAAGATCGCGCCAGGCACGGTAACTGTTCCATGCGATCACCGCCAGACTTGCGGCAGTGGCCCAAGCGACCCATGGCTTGCGCAGAATGCGGAACGAGGTGCCGAAGGGCGTCACCTTCGCACTGCAATGCTGTCTGAGCCGCTTGAGAAACAGCGCCCTGTCTTCTTCCGGCGGAGCCTCCGCAGGCAGCAACAGGGCAATCTTCGTCGCAGCATCCTCGAGTTCCGAGGCCAGAGCACGCAAGCGCGGATTCGTGCGAATTTCCGCACGCAAAATCTGCCGCTCGTGGGCATCGAGCGAATACATGGCGTTGAGCGCCGCCTGTTCTTCCTGGCGCTCGGTCATGACACCACCTCCTGGAGAAGATCGCGCAGACGCATCAATCCGCGACGAATGTTGGTTTTCACCGTGCCCAATGGCTCGCCAAGCAGCTCTGAGAGCTGTAGATGAGTCAGACCGCGCAGGAACGCCCACTCAATGCACTGACGCTGCTCGTCCGGAAGTGATCGCATCGCGCGCCGCACGGCCTCGGCACTCTCGGCCCGCTCCACGGAAAGATCAGCCCGCTCAGCGTGGGGTGATTCAAGATCGAGCAGATTCACCGCAGCCGTTTCATTGAGCCGGACACGGCGGCGACTGGCGCGGAGGCGGTCGATGGCCTTGTGCCGAAAAATCATCACAGACCAGGTGAAAGCCTTGCTCCGGGCCGGATCAAAATCTGCGGCCTTGTCCCAGAGATATAGAAACCCGTCCTGCAAGGCATCGCGCGCCTCCTGCTCATCACCGAGAATGCGCCGTGCGATGGCGAAGAGCGAGGGCGCGAAGCGGTCGTAGAGTTCTGCCATCGCAGCCTCATCGCCCCGGCCTACCCGTTGCAAAATAGCTTCGTCAGTCTCTTTTTCCATGCGTGTTGTCGGATGGCTTGCATCCGTCGTGTTTTCATTGAACTGCAATCGAAAAAAATCAAGTGCCGCCCGCTGCAAAGCTGTGGGCGGCATGAGTTCAAGCGAGACTGCGGACACATTTATTCCTGCGCTTCGCAAGCATCTGCGGATTCAACACAGTTGTGTCCGAAGCGACGCAACTCAAGGCTTCGCAACTGGTGCTTTCGTCGTTCCACCGTCGATCTTCTTGATGAACTTGAACAAATCACTGTCAGTCGTCAGGATGAGCGTGGTGTCGCGTCCGAGCGTGGCTTTATAGGTTTCCAAGGTCTTGATAAACTGATAGAAGTCCGCCGCCACCGGACTGGTGTTGTAAGCCTGCGCATAGATTTGCGTGGCCTGCGCATCTGCTTTTCCCATCAATTCCTGCACCGTGCGATAGGCTTCGGATTGTATCTGATCCAGTTCCTTCTGGCGCCGGCCATTGATCTTGGCGGCTTCGCCCTTGCCATCGGAGCGGAAGCTCTCCGCGATTTGCATACGCTCGCTGATCATCTGCTCGTGGATCTTGGCGGTAACGGTAGTGTTGTAGTTAATGCGCTTTAATCGCACATCGAGCAACTTGAGACCCCAGCGTTCGACTGCCGGTGACGCCTGCACCAGCACCTGTTTCTCCAGTTCCTCACGTCCAAATCGGATGGTCTGGAGCGTGCCCGGCGTGGCCGATGCAATCGTTGCCGGAACCGGGGCTAAGGTGGCCCCGGGCGGCACGATTACTCCCGTCTTTTTCACCTTGCGATCCTTGTCGGTGCGGACCACCTCGACCAGGTCGTGCCGGGCCACGACACTGCGCACGGCGTTGCCGACTGTGTCATTGAGGCGGGAGAGAGCGCTGCGCTCGTCGCGCAGAGTTTGAAAATACTTGAGCGGATCGGCGATGCGCCAGCGGGCGAAAGCGTTCACGATGATGGTCTGCTTCTCGTTAGTGGTCATGGGCGTGGAGGGCCCGTCCCATTCCAGAATGCGCTTCTCGAAGCGGTTGACCTCCTGGATGAATGGCATCTTGAAGTGCAGGCCCGCCTCGTTCTTCGCAAGATCCGAATTGATGGGCCCGCCGACGGGCTTGCCGAACTGCGTGATGATCACCTGCTCCTGTTCGCCGACAGTGTAGAGCGTGCCGCTCAGAACGATGAGTGCCGCGACGGCAATGATGGCTGCGATAATGGATTTCATGGAGTCAAAGGAATGTTGCTGATTCAGCGTTGCGACGGCTTCTGGGGTTGAGCGAATTGCAATTGCTGCAAGTGCATCAGCGGTAGAAATTGCTTCGCAGCGTCATCAAGGATGATTTTGTTGCCCAGGTTCGGAATGACCTCGCTCATGGTTTCGAAATAGAGCCGCTGCCGGGTGACGTCGGGTGCTTTCTCATACTGCTCGAGAAGCGCCTTGAAGCGGGCCACATCCCCTTCGGCTTGATTGACGCGCTTGAAGGCATAGCCCTCAGCCTCGCTGATTTTCTGAGCGGCCTCGCCCTTCGCGCTGGGGACGACCTTGTTGTATTCGCCATTGGCGACATTGATGGCGGTCAAACGCTGCTGCTGGGCGTTGTTCACCTCGTCGAATGACTGTTGCACAGGTCGTGGAGGATAGACATTCCCAAGCTGGACGAGTTCAACGCGCAATCCCATTTCAAGTTTCGTCACAAGCGGCTGGAGCTTGGCGAGCGTCGCATCCCCGATCTCCTGACGCCCGCTCGTGAGCACCTCGTCCACAGTGCGGTCGCCAACGACTTCGCGCATGATGGACTCGGAGAGGTCGCGCAGTGTTGCCTCGGGATCGCGGAGATGAAAGAGATACGCCCTGGGGTCACTGATGCCGTATTGCACGACCCATTCCACGGATGCCGCATTGAGGTCTCCCGTGACCATGTCGCGTTCGGAATTGGATTCGTTCGACTGCTGGTAACGGTTCGTGGCGTTCTGGGTGCCGTAGCCGAACTCCAGCTTTAATTGGCGCTCCACCGGCACGATGGTCACGCGATCAACGCCGAAGGGGATCTTGAAGCGGAGTCCGGGCATGGCGATCGCGTTGAACCGGCCGAACCGTTGCACCACGCCAATCGACTCCGCCGATACTTGGTAGAAGCTGGACATGGCACCGATGATCACCAGCGCCCCAATAGCGACGGCGACTACCAAGGTGGGGTTGATCCGGATTTCCGGCATCTGGGGGAATGAAGGTGGTGTGATGTCGCGCTGCATGGGGATTACACACTAATGGCGCGCCACGCAAAGGCAACGAACTTGTTATATTCGCTCAGGCCTGTGGTGGCGCCTGCTCAAGATCCTTGATACGAGCCTCAAGAGCTCGGAGACGCTCGAGCAGTTCGGGCACTTTGGCCGGATATGTCAGCATGCGCCGCCCTTCGATGAGCGGCTTTGCGGGATACCCCGTATATGCACCGGGCTCAGGGTAATCCTTGGTCACTCCAGACTTGGCCATGAAGGTCACCTGATTCCCGATGGTCAGATGCCCGGCCACTCCGACCTGTCCGGCCATGACAACATAATCGCCCAAGCGTGTGCTGCCCGAGATGCCGACCTGGCCGCAGATCACGCAATGCTTCCCGATGATGCAGTTGTGCGCGATCTGCACGAGATTGTCGATCTTGGTCCCCTCGCCGATCCAAGTGCGGCCGAATCGCGCGCGATCGATGGTGGAACAAGAACCGATTTCCACGTCGTCATCGAGCTGTACGATGCCCACCTGACCGATTTTGATGTGACGACCGTCCTTGAGTTCGTAGCCGAAGCCATCACTGCCAATGACACTGCCGCTGTGGATGATGACCCGGCTCCCGAGAACGCACCGGTGCTTGATGGTGGTGTTGGAATAAATGATGCAGTTCGGGCCGAGCCTGGCCTCGCGTCCGATGAAGACTCCAGCATGAATCTCGCAAGCATCGCCGATCTCGGCTCCATCTTCGATGACGGCATTCGCTCCGACAAAAACTTTATCGCGATTCCATTTCACACCAGCACCGATGATCGCAGAAGAATGAACGCCCGGTTCGACGATGAACTGGGGCTGGCAAAAGCGATCGACGATGGCCTGAAACGCCAGCGTGGGATTCTCCACTCCGATCACCGCCATGCCAGTCGGTGCATCGGCAAATTGCAGCGGCGCCAGCACCACGCTGGCGCGGGATTTTTTCAGCTTCGGCAAATAGCGTGGATTGCCGAAGAAGGTGACATCGCCCGTTTCCGCTTCCTCGACGGTGTTGAAGCCCGTGACTATCATCGCGGGATCACCGGAAACGATGATGCCCTGCGCAAGTCCGGCGATTTGTTCGAGCGTGACTTTCACTTGGTAAATTGATGAAAAAAATCCCTGTGTTGAAGGCGCGCTTCAAGACAGGGATCTAAACTAGACCGTTGGATTTATTTTTTGACGGGTTTCTTCTTTTCCGGCTCAGGCTTCTTCGGTTCATTCTTCGGAACATTGGCCGCAGGAGCGGGAACGCCGCCCACTGGCGCGTTCTTATTGAGTTCAACAATAACCTCGGCGGTGAAGTCTTCCACGGCACCGGTCTTGGAGTAAACTAGGAAGGGCACGCCACCCATGCCTAGATTGGATTTGTCGAGCACGAGATCATAAGCCGAAGCTGCAGCCTTGTCGTTCACCACCTTCACGATTTCGGCGTAAAGACCGCTGGCCTGCTGGCGCTGCTCCTCGTCGATCTGCTGCTGGCGTTTGTTCTTGAACTCATTGATGTCTTGTTCCAGCGAGCGGAGTTCCTGTGCCTTCCCCTGCAACTCGGCCGTTTTCTTGCCGCGGGCTTCAGGCCCGAGAACGGGATCGGTGCGTTCCTTGTCGAGCTTCTGCACATCATCCATCAGTTTTTTATAAGCCGCGAAGCGCTCGTTGATTTGCTCCTTGGCCTCGCCGACATGCTGCTGAAGCGTT
>JANNQW010000433.1:0-10771 GCA_031400955.1 Verrucomicrobiota bacterium | reverse complement strand
CTTATAAAAGCAAAGGATGGGCGGGCGTCGGCGATTGGCTCGGCACGGGAATAGTAGCGACCCATCTACGGAGGTTCTGCCCGTTTAAAGAAGCGCGTGGCTTTACTCGCGGGCTTGGTCTGAAAAGTAACAGTGAATGGCGGAGGTTCTGTGAAGGCAAAATGCAGGAGAAGGGCACGCGGCCAAAGAACATACCCGCCTACCCTGACGATACCTACGCCAACACAGGATGGACAAGCTGGGGTGACTGGCTGGGCACGTGGACTGTAGCTCCACGCCTGCGGCATTATCGTTCATTCAAAGAGGCCCGTGCTTTTGCACGCGGGCTTGGCCTCAAGACTTGGGTGGAATGGATCAAATTCTGCAAGGGAGACATGCCCGAGAAAGGCATATTGCCATCTGACCTTCCTAATAAGCCCGATCACGTCTACGCCAAACAAGGTTGGGCGGGCGTGGGAGACTGGTTGGGCACAGGATTTATAGCGCCACGTCTTAGGGAATACCGCTCTTTCACGACCGCAAGGACCTTCGCTCGCAGCCTTGGCCTCAAGAGTCGCGGTGAGTGGAAACAGTTTTGCCAAGGTGATCTGCCCGAGAAAGGCAAGCTGCCGCCTGACATATCCACCTCTCCACACAAAACCTACGCCAACAAAGGCTGGGCCGGGATGCGTGACTGGCTAGGCACGGGCAAGCTATAGAGCATGAAGCACAGAAGACGCATCAGGAGGCATCAATGCCAGCAGACTGCCGGACTTCGTCAAAGGCCGGGTGATTCCCGGCGCAGCTCAAGGTAGTTCAGAGCTTCAGCTCGAACTCAACGACGCTCGCAGCACCGGTCACGAGCTGAAGCTCATGACTACTTTTTTGCGACACGAGAAGCCTCGCCTGGTCGCGTGACACACCTCCCAAATTCGCCGTCTTTAATCCTGATCACTTGCGATAATGACATCGCCATTGCGTGCACGGCTGCATCCTGTCTGAAATCACTCAAGCCCGTGTAGCGCGCGGCTCACTTCTTCACTACCGACTTTTTCTTCGGAGACTTCTTACCACTCCCGGCCGCCGGCTTCTTCACCTCGACGTCCGGTGCGGAAAAATCCCCGGTGATCAACCGCACATAGCGCAGGCCGCTGGATGTCAGGGCAAAGTTCGACGCAGTGCCGCTGACATAGCCGCGGGTGCGATAACTCACCGGCATGCCCTCGTCCCTGACCCACGATGCCCGGGGTCCGGTCACCGTCTCCGACGAGGCCTTGATCTTGAGCGGCAGCCCGCCCCCGCTGAACGTCAATTCCCACGATGGTGAGGGCGTCCGCACATCCTCGCCAAGCCATGGATAGTTTTGCAGCAGCTCGATCTCCCCTCTTCTGAGCACGAGAACCCTGAACGCCGGCTTTTGCGCCTTCACGAAATCCGCCACCGTGAGTGATGGATTCTTCCGCCAGGCCAGATAAAACGCCGCCACATCCATGCCCGCAAGGTTCAGACCGTTGAAGTTGCCGTGCTTGTTGGGATGATCCTTGAAATTGGCATCATGCCACTCTCCGAAGCGGCTGTTCAAAATCAGGTTCAATTCCAGATGTGTGTGTGAACGCCTGCGGTCGATCCCGGTTCCGGTGTGTCCCATGATGGCCACCGGCGTCCCCGGCTGAACCTTGTCGCCCACTTTGGCGATGATCCGGTTGAGATGGGCATACAGTGAATAGACGGGTCCCTGCCCCCAGTCATGCCGGATGACGAGGTAGCGGCCGTAGTTGCTGGCGCCGGGCATGCCCGAGCCATGCACCACCTCCCCGTGCGAGATGCTGCGCACCTCGTCCAGCGGCTCTCCCAGTTCATCCCGTTTCACTGGCGCGATATCCACGCCCTCGTGGAAATGCATCAGTTCCACCCGTTCTCCATGACGCACCGGCCCGCGGACATAACCGTAGCTGCCGCCTTCCCAGGGTGTCGTGAGTTCATTCTCGAAATTCCGATCCACAAACATGTAAAAATCCGCCGGTTTCCCGCGCAGCAGCGCATCATTGTCCGTGGGCAGCACCAGCGACATCGGTGAATTGGGAGTCAATGCGCGCCGCACTGTTTCGTCTGTGGCAGTTTGTCCGTTGACCCTGGCTACAAGCACCAGCGCCGCCGCCATGAAGATGATCAGCCTTAGCATCGACATCACTCCGGTTAGAAAATGATCAGGGTCGCGGCAGCGGCGGTTCCACGCTCGGAGGCCGAAATGTTGCTCCTGGGATCGGAGGAAGCGGCGGGAGCGGTGGCGCGGCACCTTCGACAGGTATCTTGGGGGAAACCGGCGCGTCTGGAAGCGTCAGTGACTGCACTTCTTTTTTCTTCGGCAGTTTACCGGCCGCTGCATCTCGCTCCCTGGCTTTCGCAGCGTCGTAGGAGCGGATCTTCTCACCCCTCGTAGTCGGCCGCATTTCCATGTTCTCGGACATGGTAGGCGCCTGTCCGCCCTTGACCATCCGCTGGATTTTCTTGTCCATTTTCTTGATCACTTCATCAGACAATCCCTGCCAGATGGTGATCATGCCATCCAGCACCGGCTGGTCCAGCACCACATAGTCCACCGGTTTCGCATTAACCATCGTCAGCAGGTATTCATCCTTCCGCGTGCGAGATGCGATCTCCAACTGCGACTTGCCGCGGAAGTCGAGTTGCAGCACCGCGCCCTTGCCGTCACCAGTTGTGCTCGGAAATGGATGAAAGGCGATGACGTTCTGCTGGGAGAACTCCGGGACAATCTTGAATAGCATCCGCTTTCCGTTCAGGTCGAAGGGAAACATCGTCTTCGGCAGATCCATGTCAGAAGCAATGGCATGAAAGGTGATCGAATAATCCGGCGTCTTCTCGTCCGTCGCAGCACACGAGGCGAGAATGAGCATCAGGGGCAAGAGTTGTTTCATGAGACCTGATTGAAACGGTTTAGGAGCGAAATGCAAGGTGGGAAACATGTCACCACCATCGAATGGGCGCTCATCATACGTCGCAATGAGCCCCTTCACTTTTTGCACTGGCTACCAGTGCGGCAGTTTTTGGTCATTAACGAATCTTTGGTTGCCCAGCTTTGTGAGTTCGGCTCCAGTGCGAGGCATTGACGTAATCATACGTTTGATCAAACGTTTCATTCACTGTCGTTGGTGCGAAGATCGGGAGTTGCAAACGGGGTTTCTTTTCCCTGACTTGAAGGCCACCGTTTTTTGAGATCCTGATTCTCCCAACCCTGCGCCTCTTTTTCGCAGTCTGTTATGATCCCGTTCTTGATCGTCACGGCGTTTCGCAGTCTATAGAGGCATTTTTTCTTATGATCAAATGCATAGCAACGGATCTTACCAGTGCCTTCGGGTAGTTGCTTCGGTTCCAATCGCACCCGCCACCGGGTAAACTTCTCCGGTCTACGGAAACGCTCGAATGACTGGTAGAAGTCCTTTCGCATGGGCATGGAGACAAGACAAAAAATTTGAGGATCAGGATGTGTCTCGCTTTCCCAAGTTAAAAGGATCAAATCCGCCGGCCGGTCTGAATCATATAGATAGGCATACCCCTCAAATAGCAGCCTGTTTTCAGGATCGGTGGTGGCAGAAGTCAGATGTCCACCCAGAGTTGGCAATAGCCGCCTTGCTTTCCCAACCTCACTAAGGGCTGTAGACTTGTAAAGAATCAATCCATGGAGACGGTCATTCTTTGCCAAACGTTCAACGATTTGAAGCATGGGCGGCACATAAGGATAACACGATTTTAGTGCTGGATTCGCGGGAAACAAGCGACTGAAATTTAGCGGAGCAACTCTGGCGAGATGTTCCGCGTAATCCAAACGAATACTCCGATATCCCTCGACCCAAATGTTGGCCTGAAGCAAAAGCAAGGCCACGGTGGCAGCCAAAGTAATCCGTGACCAATTCCAATTGAATAGCGAACGCTCACCCTTGACCGCGATGACCCTGATGGCGAAATATAGACCCAACCAAACCGGATAGGTCAGCAGCAGGTAACGACCAGCTAGGGCTTGGTTGAGCGGCAGCCGACTGCGGCCGGCCGCAATCGCCGCCGCCGATAGCAAGCCAAAAAGCACGACCGAAATCCATGGCGCAAGTTTCGCCTGGACCCCCGCGCCCACTGTGCGCTTGCGTATGGCCACTATCATAAGTGCCAAGGCCGCCAGCGAAAATAGCCCCCCAAATATCTGCGACGGCAGCAACGAATGGGATGCCACCCCCTGTCCTAGACTCCCACCCAGCACAGTGAGCCCGTAGAGAGCCATCTTCACCAAACGTTCCGCTAAACTTTTGTCGCTACCACCCTCTCCCTCCAGAGCACTCATGATAAAAGGCCGCAAGATCGTCAGGCCGATGACTGCGTAGGCTGACCATGCAACCCTGCGAGTAGCCACAGAACGGTCGCAGATAAATCCCATTAGCGGCGGAAGCAGAGCCAGCCAAACCAAGCCACCCGCGCCTTGGGAATACGAAGCAATCCAAGAAAGTGCCATTACACTGGCAAATCGACCCCAGGAGAATTCTCTCCCGTGCAGCCAATAATTTGCCAGCACCACACAAAAGAATGGCAGGAACATCGGCCAGCAACTCCACCATAACCACACTTGGGAATAGATTGAGGAGGCGACTGCCAGAGCAACGATCAGCGGAGCACTCAACGATCGGTCAGGCAATGTGCAGCGAACCAACCTCAGCAAAAGCAACCCCGTCCCGATGGTAATCATCATCGAGGCTATAAGTAAAAAACGGGGATCTCCCTGTCCTAATTTAATTCCAAGAATCACGGAAAGCTTCACAAGCGGGATCAAGTGACCCGAATGGGGGGTCATCAGCCCGCCCAAATTCGGGACCAAATCGTCTGTGGGAAACCGATCAGCCACTAAGCCCCAGTCATCCCATTGAAGGGAAGTAAAGGAATAATTCCGTTGCAGCCATATCAGAAGCAGAAAAGGGAGACTGAAGAGCAGCCAGGGGAACGTTTTTTTAATTTGATGCATGCAAGATATCTTGTTTGGCTGACTGTCAGATGACATGGGATTGCCAGACAGCGGCAGAACCCTCAATATTGACTACCTATGAACACTCAAACTGAACACCATCCAACTGAAACCTGTGAATTATTCAAGCTGGGCATCGACGCCCACGCCCAATGGTAATACGTGACGCGGCAAGTCGAGGAGACACTGCAAAAGAATAGACACGAATGGCACTTGGACAAGCAGCTATACAATAACTTGAACGTAAAAAGATGAGTCTTCGCTATTTTGGGTGGGTAAGGCAGGAGAGCAAGCACATAAGACCTGTGAAAATAAAATGTGTCATGGCGCGACTAGGGCTAGAGTTACAACCCGCGCAGCGGCGCGCGCTTCAAGCTTACAACGGCGGCTAGCGAAGTGCCAAGCGGCAACCATCTTAGCAGGCTCGACTCCGCCACAAACCACGATGCCAGAATTTTGTGCAACGGACGCAGCTTGACTGACGGTGGCGCGTTGTGAATCGCGCGCTCTCCGCGGATTCGAACCAGAATCCACATCAAGAAATAAAGCGATCGGAACAATGGTTCCAACTTCAGAATCTCGCCGAGCCCACCAAGTTCCTCTCCCAGCGTTTTCCGGTTGTAACGTTTTTGATGGCCATAGTAAGTGTCGTAATTCGACCACAACCGCATGTCCGCTGGCACAGTGACGAGCAGGGTGGTCGCACTGGGAAATGCTTTCACCAAGCCCCGAAGAAAAGCGACCGGCTCATCAAGATGCTCGATCACGTCCAGCACTAGTAGCGCATTCACCACTTCGCGCTCCTTTGCGGGGAGAGACTCAGCCGAGATGCCAGTGCATACGAATTCCTCCAACGCCTGCCCCACTTTGATTGGTGCGATTTCCACACCCCGGCAGTCGAGTCCCAGCTTCCTCAAACCATCGACCATGTAGCCCCGGCCACAGCCCACTTCCATTAGGCGCCCTTTCTCAGCGCCGTGCCCCAGTAGAAGACGATGAAGGAGTCTCACTCGCGCCATCGTCCAGAAATGATATTCTGATCCCTCAGGATAGCCGCGGGCAAACTGTTGCTCGTTGAATTCAGATGCCTGTGTCATGTCTTAGCAGGTGAATTTCAGCAGGGTTTCTATGACGAGGCTTTGCTGATCCTCGGTAAGGGCGGGATACAATGGCAGGCGCAACAGTCGCGCGCTTACTGCTTCCGTGACCAGACAGCCCAGCGGCGCCTGACCCAACCTGCTTCCCGCTTCTGAAAGATGCAGCGGCAGGTAGTGAAAGTAGGAGTCAATTCCATGCTCTTTAAGCCACCGAATCGCACCCTCGCGCGCAGCATTCGTTGGAAAAATAATGTAGAACAAGTGATTGGCATGATCACAGCCTTCCGGCACATGGGGAAGCTGCACGCCATGTTGAGCAGCCCAGGCAGCCAGTTCCCGCTTGTAGCGACTCCACAACTCGCGCCGCCGCCCCTGAATGATTTCATAGTACTCCAGTTGCGCCAGCAGCGCCGCCGCACAGAGATCGGACGCGAGATAGCTCGATCCCAAGTCCATCCAAGAGTATTTTGCGACCTCACGCCGAAGGAACGCGCTGCGGTTGGTTCCCTTCTCCCTCAGGATCTCCGCGCGCGCCATCAGTGTATTGTCGTGAACTAAGAGCGCGCCGCCCTCTCCGCAGGAAAAGTTTTTTGATTCGTGAAAGCTGAGCGTTGCCAGCGAGCCGAACGTGCCCAGTGGCTGTCCGCGCCAGAAGCCGCCCAGCGAGTGCGCCGCATCTTCGACCAGCGCGATGCCGCGTTCCTTGCAAAAAATCACCAGCGGCGCGGGGTCATCCGTAATTCCGGCGTAATGCACGGTGATCACCGCCTTCGTGCGCGGCGACACCAGTTGCGGCAATTGTGCGGGATCGAGGGACAGCGTGTCTGGCCGGATGTCGGCAAAAATAATTTTCGCGCCAAAAAGAGCGAACGCACTCGCCGTGGTGACAAATGTGAAAGATGGCACAATGACTTCATCGCCCGGCTTTACATTCAATAGCAATGCGCACATTTCCAGAGCCGCAGTGCAGCTGGGGGTGAGCAACGCAGGGCAGCCATGGTGTTTCTCCAGCCAGGACCGGCATTTCCGGGTGAAGGCGGAGTCCCCCGCCGTTTGACCCGACGCCAGCGATTCGCGAAGGTAGTCCAACTCGCGAGGAGTTGAATAGGCGCGGTTGAATGGAAAGCTGGATATCATGAATCGAGAGCGTGGTGTCCACGAAAGACACCAATCATTTCGCGATGCCCTTCATCGAAAAGCGCGCGCTCATAACTTGAAAATCGCTGGAAAAATGCGGCAAGACTTCGCTCGTCGAAGCGAAACGAGTGATCTTGGCGCGCGCCATGTGGCTTAGTCAACCAGCGGGACACTGTAGCAAGCAGCGGATTGGATGATGTGGTAAGATTTCTTATGGGTTCGGCTATAAGCACCGTTTGTCGTGCAGCATTTAGCATACTATTTACCAGCATTTCCGCGATCTCGGAAAACTGACAGAGACTTGCCTGCATGATGACTACGTCAGCCGGGGGCACTACGTCGGTGTAAACATCAAATGCGCGAAACGGAATGCCTCGGCGGATGGCTGAGCGAACGAAGGCGGGCGAATTATCCAGACCCAGGTAATCAACTCGCTTCGCCTTCAAATGCCGCGTGTAAAGATAGGCGTCGCCCGCGCACAGTTCCACCACACTAGAACCCTCCGGCACTAGCTCCGTCACAATGCGGTAACGCGACTCAAAATGCGCCCCATGCAAAAGGCGCATTACCATATGATAAAGAAATGGAAAATTGTAGATTGGTGATGCCATTATGTTCGATTTTCAGTGTGTAGTTTTGCTGCACGAAGTATAGCCAGATCTGTTCGGAAACGCCACAGGCTGCCAAAATACTTTATCATGTCCGGAAGCAGGCGCACCGTCGTGTATTTGTCCGCGCGCCGGAGAAACAACGCCGGGATGAAGGCGATCTTCAACCCCGCGCACTCGGAGCGCGCGATAATCTCCGTGTCCCAAAACCAGTGGGTGTCTTTTGTCTGCTTCAAAACCGGAAGGATGCGTTCGCGCCGGAAAAACTTGTATCCCGCCTCAGTGTCTTCCACATCGAGCTTCAGCATCCAGTTTACCAGCGCCACATATCCGGCGCTTAGCACCACACGATGGAATATGGCGGGCCGCAGCTTGTAAACTCGGCGGGCGGCGACCACGTCTGCCCCGCCCTCAAGCGCTTGGATCATAGATGGGATGTAGCGGCAGTGAACCTCGAGGTCAATATCAATGAAGCCAACGTAGGTTCCGTTCGCCGCTTGAATGCCATCCATCACCGCGCGCCCACGCCCAGTGTTTTTTTCATGATGGATTGCCCTTATCTTCACCTGCGGGTGGTCTCGGATGTATTGATCTATAATTTCGCCGTCGCGGTCGGGACTGGCATCGTTTACCAAGATCAGCTCGTAACTCCAGCGTGTATGACGAAGAGTTTCAAGGCATTGATCCAGGCTTTCAGCAAGGTGTGGAGCATCCTTGTAGCATGGTACTACAAGGCTGATGTCGCAGGATTCAGAGGTCATCATGGCTGATAATGTATCATTGGAACCCCATCGCCACTCCGCCTGCACAACAAAACAAATCAAGAATGCGCGGTTTATCTTTCGACGGTCTTCCCCAAAGCAGCAGAGCTTCACTCCAACGTCCGTTAGTGCCGTTTCCGTTACGGTTCGGTCTGCCCGCGTGTTCGGGTGCTTTGATTGACGGGGCAAATTTCATTTTGCTGCTCGCGCTGTTGCTTGGTGTTTTAAGAATGAATCTCTTAGACGAATTTTCCCAGCAAGCGAGCCAAATCAAGCGGCTGCTGTGGACGTCCATAGTTTGGCCCGGAACATACGAATGAATCGAGTGATTCTGGAATTACGACATCCTAGTGAGTTTTTTATATTCATTCTCTGTTTACCGAGTTGCAGAATTGGGCTTTCCGCCATCAAAAAGCTCTCGCATACCAGCACGCCGGATGCAATGCTCCCCGCCGCCTTCGCCCCATGCCTGACCCTGTCCCGACCGAAAAAACTCCATCCGCCGAAAAAGATTTCACCGCCGGCGGCATCTTCGCGCTCGCGGAAAAACCGTCGGGCACCACCGGCGACAAGGCGCTGGACCGGCAGCTGCGCGAACTGGCCGATGAATGGACTCCTGACGCCCGTTCGCGCGATCTGGTGGCTGGCTTGCTGATGACCAGTCTTAAAATTGGCAGCGACAGCACGGGCTTGGGCGACTTGAAGATGCTGCACCGGGCACTGCGAGAGATGCGCTACGCCAACAAGGTCTTCCATCCATGGAGGCATGTGCGCAAGGTCACCGTGTTCGGATCGGCGCGCACCCATCCGAGCGCACCGGAATACCAAGCCGCAGAAAAGTTCGCCCGTCTCATGGTACAGGAGAACTTCATGGTCATTACCGGTGCCGGCGATGGCATCATGGGCGCGGCACAACACGGCGCAGGAAGAGAGAATAGTTTCGGACTGAACATCAAGCTGCCTTTCGAGCAGCAGGCGAACGATGCCATCCTAGGTGACTCCAAACTCATCACCTTCAATTATTTCTTCACCCGCAAACTTTCCTTCGTGAAGGAAGCGGATGCCTTCGTGATGTTCCCCGGCGGCTTCGGCACGCTGGATGAACTGTTCGAGGCCATGACGCTGATCCAGACGGGAAAGGCCAGCATTCTGCCGTTAGTTCTCCTCGATGTGCCCGGTGGAAATTATTGGTCCACTTTTCTCGCCTTCGTCCGCGAACACCTGCTGGCCCGCGGCTTGATCGCAGCGGATGATCTGCATCTGCTGCATCGCACAGAGAACATTGAAGACGCGGTGCATCACATCACGTCGTTTTACAAAGTCTTCCATTCCTATCGCAACGTGCGCGAAAAAATGGTCTTCCGCATCAAGCGCAAGCTCACCTCCGTGGCGGTGGAAAAGCTCAATACGGAATTTGCCGATCTCATCAAGGAGGGTCGCATCGTGCAGAGCAACGCACTGCCGGAAGAAGCGAACGAAGAAGGCATCTTCCATCTACCGCGCCTTATCGGCACGCTCAAGCGGCGGGAGTTTGGCCGACTGCGGCAGTTCATTGACCACATCAACACCTCGGAACTCGTGCCCGCGAAGCCCTGAGTATGCTCCCCCGTCGTCCTTCATTCCCCCAGCGCAGTGCCGGGCCGCGCGATCGCCGCGCCCCTGTAGGCAGCGGCTCCTGGCCCAAGCCTTGGGTGCAGCTCAAATATTTTAATTTTCATCCGAACTTCTTTCCCAACATGATCGGCGCTGCGGACGCCGCTGCGGGCGATCTGGTCACCGTGATGGATCGCGACGGCCAGCCCTTCGGCCACGGCTTTTACAATCCCGATGCGCGCGTGCCCTTGCGCATCATTCAACACGGCGCGGAGCCGCTCGCGGAAGATCATCTGGAGAAGATGCTCGTGAGCGCTGTTAAACTCCGCACGGAAACACTGCGGTTGCCGGAAACGACAGATGCTTACCGCGCAGTACACAGCGATGCCGACGGCATTCCCGGCCTGATGGTGGACAAGTTCGCCGACGTGCTCTCGGTTGAAGTCACGACGCTCGCCGCCTGGCAGCGCATCGAATCCTGGCTCCCCTTGCTCCATGAGAAGCTGGGCACGCAAAAAACCGTATTGAGTTTTGACGAGCGCGCGGCGGATGCCGAACGCGTCATGCAGCGCA
>JANNQW010000432.1:0-17582 GCA_031400955.1 Verrucomicrobiota bacterium | reverse complement strand
GATCACGCGCAGATCAGCCGGGCCATGGATCCGCTCATGGACATGCTGGATCATTCTTATCTCAATGACATCGAAGGCTTGCAGAATCCCACCATAGAAAACATGGCCGCGTGGTTTTGGCGTCGGCTGGCACCGCATCTTCCCGGACTCTGCGAGATCGTCATCCATGAGACCCCGGCCGCTCGAGTTGTATTCCGGGGCGAGTTTTAAAGCGTATAGATTTCAGATTGCGGAGAGTTGATTGGTCGCTAGTCTGTGCTTCTACTGAAGCACCATGATGACCAAAATCGCCGCTCTATTACTTGCCGCCTTTGCCCTGCTCACCTCTGCCTGTGAACAGCACAAATGGGACGAGACCAAGAAGCTTTTTAAAGAAAGCGATCACAGTGATGCCAAGGGTGAGCACGGCAAGGCCGAGTCTCATGGGGATGCCAAGGTTGAAGAGCCGAAGCACTAAAAGAAAAAGTGGAATGGGGCATCCGTGCCCCATGGATTTAAATCATACAAAATAAGGGGGCAGGGATGCCCCTTCCACTTTCCATTTCAGCCAAATACTCAACGGCTCAACGGCTCAACCGTAGCAGCCGACTTATGAAGGCTCTAATCCGAATCCTGCGGAATGGAGTCACGCATGCGTTGAGCCTCGTCACCTCGACTGCTGCGGGCAATGTTTTCAGACAATCCCTTAAAGTCAGTTTGCTTGCTCTTGCGATATCCTCACTGACAAGTTGCAAGAAAAGAACTCTGCCTGCGCCGCAAGGCGATAAGTCTGCGGTCACACAACCAAACCCGGCCAAAACAAACCCGGAGCTTCCCGCTCGTCCCGCAAAAGAAATCATCACCCCCGCACAGGTCGCGTTCTGGGATTACATCGAAGCCTTCCACCGCCTCCCGGATAACCCCACCGATGTCCAGCGCGCCATCTTCGCCACCCGCGGGGATGTGAAACCTTTCCACTTCATCTCCACCTCCCCCACCTCCGTCTTCGCCGATGTGGCCGGCATGAAGGCCCATCGCGAGTGCTTCGCACAGCGCTATCCCTGGGTGAGAAACCTGCTGGAAAGAGAGCACATCACGCTGGAGGTGGACGAGGCCGTCTTCAGCGGCAGCGCCGGGGAGATCCTGAAAAAACATGGCCGGAAGGTTGATGTGTATGAAGGCAATTTCTACCAAACATACGGAAATCGCGCCCTGTTCACCAAGCGCTGGCTGGAATCGCTTCTGTCTGTTGACTACATTTTCGCCTGCGGCAGCGCGCAGGACCGCAGCGACGGGCTGCTCCTGCTTGATCAGACGATGAGCGAGGCCCAAGGCCCCGGACAGGACACCCCGGAACGAGCCAAGCGCGGCGCAGAACTGGAAATCCCCGCTGTGCAGCAGATCGCCATCCCCCTGGCCAACGAGTTCGCCCAACAAGTTCCAGAAAGCCTCGTGAACTTCCTGCCTTATCTCATCTCCAGCGCGGAACACCCAGGACCGTTCATCGACTGCCTCAAATGGGCCCTGCGCGTGAAGGCCTTCGGCAAATGGGACAACATCATGCGCTTGAATCAAATTCAAGTGGGTAACCACTGCGTGCGTCACGGCCTGCTGCACCAAGCCATCTACTGGTATCATCTTCAGGAAAATCCGCGACCCAACCCCGGTTCCGCCGGACTGGCCATCAAAGCCCTCTTCCATAAAATAAACGGCCCGCAGCAAGGCCCCAAAGAGCACCAGAAATACCTCGCCCTGCTCGATGCTGCCTACCCGCCGCCTCCCAAGACGGCAACTGGCAAAGCAACCGCAGCCAGTGTGCCGGCCCCGGTAAAGAAAAAACCCTGAGCAGCGCACCGCCCCATGTTCTCAAACCGATTGCCGACCCAAAGCCGCCCGCCTTTCACAGAGTTGAAATACTCATGCCCGGCTCACTCATGTGGCCGCGACTGCGGGTCGCGGGGCACTTCCCCCATCGATGGGAAGGCCGAGCGGGTAGATGCCGCGAGCCGCGGTCGCAGCCACGGCTTTTTCAACCGCCCGCCCATGTCCCGAATCCTCACTGGCCTTGCGCTCAGTTGTGCGCTACTGTTTGCCAGGCTTGCTCAAACTCAGGCCCAGAGCGTGACCACCACCGGAGACATCCCCTACGCCAAGTCACTGACCAGGGGCGGTTTCAAAACATGGACCATGTCCCAAATCCGGCAGAACGTGGACTACACCGTGAATCCCGGCGGAGGCACCGTGATGGAAAAAGACTCCCGTTCCCGTTCCCAATGCCTGGGCTACTCCTCACCCGAAGTGGAAAAGCGCACCTTCACCGGCACCCTGGACATGACTGGCACCGTGCTGCCCGCCCCCATTGCCATCCTGGTGGACGACATCGCCACGCTGAACGTCACAGAAGACCTGCCCGCCGGAATAGCCGGGCCGCCGGGATTGATCGCCACCTACGAAGTCAAAGGCACCGCCCTGTGGAATCCCAAATCCTACAAGGAGTTCGACAGGCCACTGCCCCCTGGCCGCAAATACAACCTCCATCTCGCATACCAAAACACCGCCAACCTGACCCAACAATACAACGGCCAGATCGATGTGGACGGCGTCAGCGTCTATGTGTGCCTCCTCCCCATTGAGATAAGCGTTCCAAGTTCGATCTCAACGAGCATGGGGGTTGATAGCAGCGCACCGAAGCCAACGGTCAGTTATAAGACTGCCACGGAAGTCAATATAGCCACTTGGGAGAACTCATTCGAGCATGCAAACCCCGAGCGCCTAGTGCGCTGGTGGGTCACGAATGACATGGATCATGTCCGAGTGAGAATCCCACGTCCTGACAAGATAGGACAAGGACCAATCAAGGTCACCATCGAAACTACGAACCCAAGCTCGCTGTCTGAGTTCAACGACCCAGCCAACGAAGTTGAACTCACCGAGAGCACAACTGAGCCTGGCATTTTCGAGAACGTGTTCCTTTTGGTCTCCGACGACGTTGATGACAACTTTGATGGCCGGGATGAAACGTTGAAGGATTACACACACAAGATCGCTGTGGGAGGAGAGTTGATCATCAAGTATGAAGGAAGTGAAATCAGCAGGCTAAAAGTCAAAGAGAAGGGCCGCATGAAGCTGCGCCCACTCGTCTTGTGGTATCACGGCTGGTTCAGCGGTTATCCGGCAGTCCAGACTTCTGAAGTAGAGAATGATGTGAAGGACATCCGCAAGCGTTTCGCCCAGGCTGGCATTGCCGTTGATTGGGACGGTGGAGCTTGGGGTATTGACGTGAACAATGTCACTGGGGCATCAGACTCATTCCGTGACGATGGAATGCAGACCCTGAACGAAGCGGGTCCAACGACTGATGAGCGTTCCTTGAGCAGTTACATTACATCCACTTATCCAAGCATCGGCTCGAAGGACATTGTGATGGTTTACAGCAAGCGTCTTTACGCACCCGGCGGTTGGGGGACGGGTCTTATCGGATACGATCAAAAGGCCTATACGTTGATCCCCACATTTGCCGCCAGTAAAGGCATCAGGCCGATGGTTGTCACCACAGCTCAACGTGATTTGCACACGATGGCACATGAGACCTTGCACATGGTCCTTGATGATGTGCATCCCCCTGGTCATGGAAAGCATGATACTGAGTTCCTATTTTGGAGACGGCTATGGTCTGGCGGAATACCAGGTCTGGGTGGTGGCGATGCAAATGCCTACACTGACAGAAAGCGGATGTCGAAGTCTGAGCAGGACTATGTGGTTCCCGATGTTCAGAAATCACCCCTTGTTCAACCATAGCCATGCACTCTCGAACTCACTTCATTGCAGCGGTGTGTCTGGCATCTTGCGCTTTACTGGCTTGTAGGATCGGCGCTCAAGATGAGCCGCTGCCAGCTTCAGTAAGCGACCCGTTTGCCACAGTAAAAGATGCCGGACTTCATGCAGCACTCTCGACTTTGGCCAGCATCCGACCTGACGCGCCCACCAAATCGGATGACCAGAAGGCTCGACACATATCGGAGATTTACAGCCAATCCGAAAACCTCAATGCAATCAGAGTAGTGCTTGCTGCTGCCGAGTCTGCCAATCTGAATGAGATGACGCTGCCTGTCCGGCAGTATGTTGTCGGAGCCGTGAAGGCTGCGGTAATCAGTGGAGCCACTGCTCACGTTCCCGCGCTCAAAAAGCTAGCACATAGCACTGACAAGAGTTTACGGGACGCTGTGGCAAGTCCTGATGCACTGGCCTTGTCACCCGCACCTTCAATCGAAGTGCTCAAAGAGTGCCTTTTGAGCGCAGAAGCACGACTGCCCGTCTCATTGGCGAATCCCGAAGCATCGCAGCCATTGATTGACGAGTTTACAAGCCGTGTGAGCACATTGACCACATTTGCGAGCAAGGAACAACGAGCAGAGATCGCTCCCATCGTTGAACGATTTTTGACCCGTTACGATAATCCGAAGTTCAAAGAGTATTATGGTCCCAAGTTGGAGAAAATGCTGCAAGGCGGTGCTACCAAACTGCACTGGCTGAATGCGAATAAAGGCCAGTCGTCATCGCGGGGAAGTGAAGCGCCAGCCGCGCCGAAGGCGCACGAAATGAAGCCGTCCACTCCGAGCGAAGAACCAACATCATCAACGCCGTGGAGCATCATCGTTGTGTTGATCGTGGCGGCAACTGGCCTGCTGTGGTTGTTGCTCAAGAAGCGGAAGTGATCGGCCAGCAACGTCGTGGGTGCCAACTCCAGCGCTTCGCAAAGCTCGCGACTCCGTGCCTTGCCCACCGCCGACAAGCTCCGCCCGCTCCCACCCCCGCCGCAAGGATGTGTGGCGCTTTCCCTATCGCGCCAGCTCCGCACCCGTGACGATCAACCGCTTGTTCAGTGTGGCTCGCAAAGCTCGCCAGCTCCGCACCCTGGACGGTAACTACGACACAATGCGGAGTAGTATGAAGCAGTTCGCAGCCGGTGGCGCTCGTGCCTCGCGTCCGGCGGCGCCAGCGAGCCTGCTTCATACTACACCGACGTTGTAGCAAGTTACCTCCCTCCCTGTGTTTGGCTCCGTCGCTCGATGACTCGCTTGTCGCATCCAGTGCTCAGGCCGCAAGGCAGTGTAGAGTGTCTTCTCTGAAAAAAGTGCGTCAAGCGGAAAAGGTTGGCTTCATTGATTTTGAGATGCTTGGTGATGAGCGCAAGCTGCCAAACTCAACCCAACTCCGAGTGTCTGAGCCGAAGTGGTAGGCCAGCATGACTGTTCATATACCAAAGGGCACGGATGCCCCTTCCACTTTCTATCATAGGCACCGCAGCACCAGGCAGGAATCGATCCCGCCAAACCCGAACGAATTGTTCAGCACTGATTGCATAGGTGCCTCGCGTCCGTGATTCGGAACAAAGTCGAGTTTCGCACAGTTGGATTTTTCAAAGTTGAGCGTGGGTGGAATCCAGCCGTGCTCCATTCCGAGCAAGCAGATGGCGCATTCCATCGCGCCCGCAGCACCGAGAGCATGGCCTGAGAAAGCTTTGGTGCCAGAGACGGGCGGGGCCTCATTACCGAAGACGGCCGCAATCTGCGCGGCTTCATTGAGATCGTTTTGCGGTGTGCTGCTGGCGTGGGCGTTGATGTAGTCAATGTCCGAGGGATTCAGCTGCGCTGCTTCCAGCGCAGCTCGCATGGCCCGGCGCAAGGGTTCGCCATCTGGGCGGGGGATGGTCATGTGATGGGCTTCGCTCACAAGGCTGAAGCCGGCGATCTCGGCATAGATTCTCGCGCCACGTCGCGAGGCGTGTTCCAGGCTCTCAATGACAAAGCTGGCTGCACCCTCGCCCATGACGAAGCCGTCGCGCGATGCGTCGAAGGGACGACAGGCGTGCGATGCGGGCTCACCCTGCCAGCGGCTCATGGTATGGATTTGGTCGAACGCCGCAAACGTAAGTGGGGAGAGCGGGGATTCCGCAGCGCCAGCGATCACGACATCTGCTGCATCTTCGCGGATGAGTCGCAAGGCATCGCCGAGCGCAACATTGCCGCTGGCGCAACTGTTCGAATGTGTCGTAGCCGGTCCCTGAAGTCCCCAGTGGATGGAGATGTTGCTATGGGTCGCACCACCGTAGATTTGCAGGGCGAGCGAGCGCGAAATGGCCCTGGGACCTTCTGAGAGAAATTTTGCATGCTGGGCTTCGGCATCGGCAAGGCCGCCGAGCGCGGTGCCGAAACTGACGGCAAAGCGCGGGTGCAGTTCGCCTGACTTCAACTCCAAACCGGAATCATGGATGGCCAGCTGGGCTGCCACCATGGCGAACTGAGTGCAACGATCCCAGCGCTTGGTTTCGTGTGGTGCAAACCACTGGCCAGCATCGAAGCCTGCGATCTCCGCAGCGCATTTAGCCTTCGATTGCGAGACATCGAATCGTGTGACTTGTGTGATGGGACTGCGCTCCGCCAGCAGTCCCGACCACAGGGCGTCTTTTCCGATTCCGGCTGCGGTTACTGGTCCGATGCCCGTGATGACGGCGCGGCGGTCCGGTGGAAGTTCATTGCGCGCAGGCACAACTCAGTTCTTGAAAACAAAGAATTTTCTGAACACAAAGTTCAGCAGCGCAGAGGCGACGACATTGGTCAGCATGGCCACATTGGTGGGCAGGCCGAAACTGTGCACCAGCCAAGGGCCGGCCATCAGGCTGATGGAAAAGGCGATGCCACTGACACCTGTAAAATACAAGAATTCCAGGAAAGGATGATGGCGACCGGTCTGAAATACGAAAAGGATATTCGTGATGTAGGCAACGATATTGGCGATGAGAAACCCGATGCTGCTGTTGATGAAGAGGTTCTGTGCGCGAATATCATCGCCCACCTTGCCGGCAGCGATCACCTGGCTGTGCCCCGGCACGTTGGATGCGGGCCACGATAGGGTCTTTCCGAGAAGGGTGGCAGGCACGTCCCGCACGCTCAGGTCGATATATGCCGGGAACATGGTCTTGGAAAGAGTGATGACCGTTCCGAGAAAGATGAGAGTCGCCAGGCCGCCGCACATGCTGTAAACCGCGAACTGAATCAGCGGCGGAACCTTGCGCTGGCGGATTCGGGAAAGAATGGTGGTCACATCGTTTCCGCGAAGGAAGGCGATGCTGTCAGAAATGGCGGAGGGCATAAGAGGTGTGAGTCTTGCCGCATCTATCGTGCGGTCAAGCGGTGAATGATCTCAGTCACCGAAGCGCGTCTTCCATTCGGCGAGGCGTTCAATCACATGCGAGCGCTTTTGTCTTGGGTTGAGTTCCCATACGAGTGGGATGTCCTTGGGAATCAAGGGCAGCAGTTTGTCAAAATCAACACCACCAGTCGATAATGGAACAAAATGGTCTTTTGCGGGCCAAGCGACATCGTGGACATGACAGCCGAGCAGGCGCGGTGCGATCGCGACGAGACATTCCGCGTGATCGAGCAGTCCGAGATTGGCCTTGCGCTGGACATGGCCAAAGTCGTGCCAGAAACCGAGCCAGGGACAATCGCGATAGGCGTCCATCAACACCCGCATCTCGGACTCATTCGGCACCTGTTCGAAATGGCTGCGTGTCTTCACGCAGAGCGCAACATGATGGCGTTCCGCAAAGGGCAGCAGTTCATCGAGCGCGGCGCGGGTGCGGTCGAGATAGAGCTGCGAGGCTCGGGCTCTCTGGGTGACTAAGTCGAGCTTGGCTGCGGTATATTCGCGCGAATAGATGCGCCCGGCATCGACCAATGCCTCCAGCTTGTCCGTGTGATTTTTAATGGGCACGCTGCCGAGGTGAAGGACGACACGTGGCGCGCCGATGCGGGCCGCGGTTTCAATCGTCATCTCCGTCAAATTGAGCGCGCGAATGCGGTCGGATTCACGGTGAGAGGTGAACTCAAAGACATCCGGCGCGTCCGTCATGACTTCTACAGGCAAAGGGCAGAAGTTGTGGACGCTCGAGATCTTGATGACGCGCTGTTTCACGGCTTTCAAAATACCCGGCAGAAGAGAGACTTTCAGTCCATGGCTAAGTTCCATGTATTCGAAGCCCAGTCTCCGGACTTCGTGCGCGATGTGCTTGCCCGATTCATGGCGGTGGCTGTTCCAGCAGGTGGAGAGGGAAAGCATGGGAGGATGGCGCCCGCCTAATGCCATCAAATCAAACTCCGCGCAACGTCGACAATATCAGGACAGCAACTCCAGTGCGATGGAATCCGCGAGAGCAAACCCTTTCTGCGTGAGGCGGATCCGTCCCGGTCCCGGATGAATCAAATGCAGTTGACGAAGACGGTCCACCTGTTCCGCGTTTACCGCGCGTTGCGTGGCATCGAGGCCGTCTGCCGTTCGCAATTCCAAAGCGACGCGTTCGGTCAACCAACTTGCGTCGTCGAGTTCCTCGGATTCCACTATCGGAATGCGGCCTGCTTCAAGGCTGGCGAGCCAGGCCGGTGTATCGGCGATGTTCTTCCAGCGATGCCGACCGATGGTTGAGAAGGCGGAGGGGCCGAGGCCGAGGTAGTCCGCACCCCGCCAGTAGGCTTCATTGTGAAGGCTGCGATGGCCGGGCCGGGCGTAGTTGGAAACTTCGTAATGTTCGAATCCACCAGCGGTGAGCAGATCGCGCGCGGCAAAAAACTGGTCGGCGTCGCGATCCGGATTTTCATCGAGTTCCTTGCGCTGCAATTTCCCGAGGAACTCGGTGTCTTCTTCATACGTGAGGTTGTAAGCGGAGATGTGGTCGGGCTCGAGCGAGAGAGTCTTCTCCAGAGTGGCAAGCCAGATTGCAGGTGTTTGCCCTGGGATGGAGAACATGAGGTCGAGGTTCACGCTCGGGATGCCTGCATCGCGGAGTTCGTGATAGGTTTCTTCCGCTTCGACCGGGGTGTGATCGCGCCCGAGCAGGCGCAGCACGGATTCATCCCAAGATTGCACGCCGAGGCTGACTCGATTGACGCCGTGTGAGCGAAGGAGAGCTGCCTTGGCTGGGCCGATGGTGCGCGGATTGGCTTCGAGACAAAATTCCTTCAGTTGCGAAAGGTCGAGCACCGACCGCAATCCGCCGAGCAGACTATTGAGATGGGTTTCGCTGAGCATCGTCGGTGTGCCGCCACCGAAAAAAATGGTGTGCGGCCTGATGTTGAGGCTGTTCTGGTGGATGACCAGTTCCGCCAGCAGTGCGCGGACAAACGCGGCCATATCTGTTCCACCGGGGGTGTGCTTGTGAAAGCTGCAGTAGGGACAGATCCGGTGGCAGAAGGGGATGTGAATGTATAGGTGGCGGATCAAATTTTGGATGATGAATGATGAATGATGAACTAACGGAACCGCATGATGGAGGAGCATGAACTGGGCGGCAAGCTGCTTGCGGGCGTTTCGCGCTCGTTTTATCTGACGCTCAAGGCGCTGCCTGGCGGCTTGCGTGAGCCGCTGTCCATCGCGTATCTGCTGGCGCGGGCCGCTGACACCATCGCGGACACCGCCACCGTGGCGGACGCAGTGCGATTAGTCAGCCTGCGGGAACTGGATCAACTGGTGCAGGCTGACGCGCGAGATTTGAATGGTGAGCGGGAGTTTTATGACGTGATGCTGCGCGACTTTGCCAGCGGACAGACGGACGCGGACGAGGCGGAACTGATGCGCAGGTTACCGGAGTTACTGGATGCGTTTTACAAACTGTCGCCGAATCAGGTCGCAAACATCCGCAGCGTGCTCTCGCCAATTGTGCGCGGGCAGAAGCTCGACATCGAACGCTTTCCTGCGGATGGCAAACTTCGGGCGCTGGGCACGGCAGCGGAGCTTGAAGAATACACCTGGCTGGTTGCCGGATGTGTGGGCGAGTTTTGGACGAAACTGTGTGCGGAGGAGGAACCGGCCGCCTTTACGAAAGATGCGTCGCTTGAGAAAATGACGGAACTCGGCCGGCGTTACGGACAGGGGCTGCAACTGGTCAACATTCTGCGTGATGTCGGAAAGGATTTCTCAATGGGGCGTTGTTACTTTCCGCTGGAGGAAATTGCAATGCAGGGGCTGAGCGTCGAAGCCATTGGGAATAATGCGACATTGCTGGCACCCGTTTGCATGAAGTGGCAGCGAATCTGCCGGGAACATCTCCAGAGCGGCATCGATTATGTGGAGTCTGTTGACTTGAAACGCCTGCGCTACGCTGCGGCGCTTCCGCTCTTGATTGGGTTGAAAACCCTCGCACTTATCGAAAGTGCGAGATGGAAGCAGAGGATACAGGGAATAAAAATCTCACGCGGCGAAGTTGGGAAGATCATGTTCGAGACCGGGATCGCAGTGCTGCGGACTGGCGGGGTGCGAAAACTCGCGGACAAGCTGGCTCACTCGTAAATAAAGGTCGCGGTCGCGGTGGTGTTCTCGAGCGGGAACAGCCGGACCCAGTAGGCGGAAAAAGCGTCGCTGAATTTGTATTCGAGTGTCTCGCCAGGTTTCACTTCAAGCGCCTTTACCGGGAACCACCTGCCGGTGCCGGTGAAATCGGCTTCGATGAGGAAGTGAACGATATCGTCATGCTGGTGCGAGAGGATGACTCGTTTTTTGTCGTAGCCGCTTATCAGGCAGGCATCGCTCGGAACGCCTGTTTTGACGGCGGAATCTTTCCAGGGGCCGACGCTGCCGCGGGGTTTGCCAAGTTTCCAAAGATCGTCCACCGCGCCGGCCCAGAGCGCGACCTTGCCGTCGTCACTGAGGATGATGTGCCCGCCTGCGGGTTCGTCGTCGTTGATCCCGCTCATCACCAGCAGGCCGCGGTAGCTGGCGTAATCATGGATGCGTAGGTTGTGCGTGGCGATGGGCCGCAATTTGTTGAAGCCGCCGGCGTTTCGCGCGGGCAGTTCGTAGAATGTGCCCCCGGCGTTGAGCAGATTGCGCTCGGTGCAGACTTCGCGACAGACGCGGCCTTGGGATGCGGAGTTGCCTTTCGGAAGGCGCCACCGTTGATTCTTCTCATCCACATAAATGAGTGACGCCGCATCTTCGCTGATCACGTTCTGCGGGATCGCGGCCTTTTCTTTAGTCCACGCCAGGCCGGCAGGGTCATCGGTATGCTTCAAGTTGAGATCGCCGTCGAGATCGTAGCAGGCTTCGCGACCGGAGGAATCTGTGGCGGCGAAGCGCAGTGTCTTCAGCCCGTCTCCGCGTGCCAGCATCACTCCGCGGCTCGTGGATTTGGCGTTCTGTCGTGCGAGGCCGTTGAAGATCGCAGAAAGTTGCGTATCGCGCGGGTCGGTCGCGCGGAAGTGAAAGAAGGCGGTCGCGCTCTTAATATTGTCGCTGCTCCTGATGCGGATCCATGCAGCTTGATGTTCGGGTTTGAATTCCAGCGAGGAACTGGCATGCGGCGGAACTGTGATCTCGCCGAGCTTGTCCCATGAGTCTGTGCCCAGCCGGTCGATTTCGAAGGCGAAGTTCACCTCGTGATCTTCATCATGATTCAGATGAACAGCCCGATGCGCGAAGCCGCTGAACAGATACGGATCACTCGGGACGTCTGCTTTGATTTCGTCGTCGAGCCACACGGCGCCCCGGCCGAGGGCGGGGCCGAAGTCATCGAGCTGGGCGGGCTTGATGAACCAGAGATTGGACTGGGACTGTCCTGGTGCGGCGAGATTGCCCTTGAGCTTGTCCTTGTTGAGGAACTCGCTCTTCGCGGTGTCGTCGCAGCCAAGCACGAGGCGGTTGTTCCAAAGGCAGAAATCACCAATGACTTTCAGATAGCTGCTGCGTGGAGAGATGCCGGCGGAGTTCGTAGCGGAGAAAGTCTTGGGAAATTTCCAGAAGATGCCGTGCATGGTCATCAATAATTTGTCTTCACCGATGTCGCGAATGCGCGGCCATTCGGTGTTCCAACCGTGCGCACCATCGTAGGAGTGCGAGCCCTTGGGCAGACGGTAAGGGTGCCATTTGCCATGATCGAGACACATGAGGATGAGCGAGCGGTGGTCCCAGCCGATACTCCAGACGGGATCGGTATCCGGATGCTCGCTGCCAAGGATGCCGCCGGGGCCGGTGACTTCGGTGAACTGGTTGCGGCGGATGAGAGTCCAGTCATCGCCGGACTGGCGCCACTCGGCGAGCGCGCCGCTGGGGGTGGCGGGATCGCTCAACGCGCGTTTGTCCTTGTCTTCGCCGTTGTTTGTATAGATGACGCAGCCCTGGCCGGAATAGAGCCCTTTGCCATGGTAGCCGGGCAGTGTTGATGCGACTTTAGCGGGATGTGATTCTTTCGAGTAGCCCGGTTTTGGTTTGTTGCCGTCTTTGATCAAGCCGATGACTTCGAGCGAGTTCACATCGACCTCATACAAACCTTCTTCCATCGTGGCGAAATAGACCTTGTGCGCGGGATCCGTCAGATGCCGCGCATTACCGGTGAGCCGTCCGGGCATGAGTTGCGGCAGGATGACTCGGACTTTGCGCTGCGCATCGATGACATAGGGGCCGATGATGAGCTGCTGCGACTCGCGATGAATCATGCGATTGGCAGGAGTGCCTCCGATGCTCTCCGGGCGAATGATCTGCGTCAGTTCAGGCGTGACTTCATAGAGCTTATCCGAGGAACCAAAGGGCTTGTGTGGTCCGTAGGTGATGATCCACAAGCGGTCGGCCCAAGGCACGACCGCGCCGGTGCCGCATTCGTTTTCATCATTGAATGTAGCCAGACTGGGATAGATGCCAGAAATGCTGCGGGGCTCTGCGCTAAGATTTTGCAGCACGGCCAGCGCGATGACGCAAAAGCGAAATACAGAGTGGGATACGATCTGCGACATTTATGTTAGGAGCTGAACCGGATTATCCCGTGGCCAGATAAATAAAATTAGCGGGCGGCGAAGGGCTGGCGATTATCCAAGCACTCGCTCAGCCAGGATAACATTGATGCGAGGCCTTCGTGCTTTTTGCGCAAGACGGAGAGGTTCTGCCAGTCGATTTGCGGTCGATGGGTGCCAGACGTGATACGCTGAATTTTGAGATTGGCCTGAAGGGATTCGAACTCTGCAGCAGATACGCGCCGGATTTCATCGGGCGTTGGGAGTTCATCGAGCAGCGAGTTTTCCAGCCCGAAGCTGGTGACTCCGATGCCGTATTCATGACCCAAGGCACGGAGGTTATCGACCAGAGCCTCGTCATTGACAGTCTCGGCGATGAAGAGTTGTCCCTGATTCGCCCAGCGGGCGGCGCTGAGGGTTTTGAAGAAATCTGCGCGGCAGCTTTCGAGCGAGATCCTGAGCTGGAGCTGGGCGGCAGTGATGGTGACCACGCTCGCGCCGAGGTGCCGCTTGAGATTCATCAATGACTCGTCAAGTCGCGGTGTGTCGTCCTGACCAGCTTCGAAGTCCCAGTCGGTGATGATGAGGTCAGGCAGTTCCCAGGCGTCGCCGCCTTGGGGTGAAAGCGGGAAGGGGAAGCGTGATCCGTGGAGGCAGTGGCGCTCGACGATGGCTTGGAAGCGAGTTAGGCGCGAGCGGTCGACGTCAGTGAAGTCGTCATCACGCATAAAGAGTCCGTTGGTATGACCGGCTCGACGGTAGTCGATTTTGTTCAGTCGGAGGTAGTAGCCCTGACCTTGGTCAACTTTGGCGATGGGTGAGGAGGGGTCATAACTGAGAATCGAGAAATGATAACGAAGCGTGGCATCACTGTAGTCGTCCTTAAGTCGAAGTCGGACCAGCCGGATGAGTTCAGTGCCCTTGATTGCGTCCACAGGTGTGGGCGGAAGGATTTGCGGCAGCAGATCGCGCAGTTGTTCGCGGAGACTCATTCGGTGAGAGCGACGATGGAGAAAGCGCGGCCTTGCGTCAAGGGGGAATCAGTGAATCAGTAATTCAGTATTCGCCATGCAATCTGCATGGATGCAAGGTTTGTTCACTGGTTCACTGGTTCACTGGTTCACCGGTTTCAGTCTTACCGGCGATTTCATAGCGCATTCTTCGTGACAAGAGCCAGCTCACTCCGAACATGTCCTTGGTCGCGCGCCAGGCGCGATTCGCAAAATTGTATTTGCTCACGCCATGCAAGCGCGGGCGATGATTCACGGGAACCTCGGTGATCTCGTATCCTGCACGGCGGATGAAGGCGGGAATAAAACGGTGCAGGCCTACAAAAGGCACGAGCGCATCAACGCACTCGCGCTTCATGGCCTTGAGCGAACAACCGGTGTCGCGCACGCCGTCGCCGATGAAACGGCTGCGCACCGCGTTGGCGATGCGGCTCTGCAGGCGCTTATAGACGGTGTCCTTGCGATTCTTCCGGTAGCCGCAGACGAGATCAAAACCCTCGCCGAGCTTGATCACGAGTGCAGGTATGTCTGCAGGATCATTTTGGAGATCGCCGTCGATCAGCACGATCGCGTCACCGCACGCGGCCTTCATGCCGGCAAACATGGCGGCACTTTGCCCGGCGTTTTCTTTGAAGCAGATCAGCCGCACACTGTCGTTGGTCGCGACTTTCTGTGCGGTGGCATCCGTGCTGCCGTCATCCACGAAGATGATCTCGTGCACGAAGCCGCGCAGGGCCTCCGTGATCTGCCGCTGCAACTCCGCGACGTTCTCCTCCTCGTTAAAAAGCGGGACGATGACGGAGACTTGAGGATTGGCGGGCATGGGAAGGGGAGGAGATGGGATGGAAAGATGGAGAATTGGAAGAATGAAGATATTAGCTGAGTTCCACCCACGCATTTCACGGTTTCATTATTTATTTTTCGGCAGCGTGGGCGGGTGAGCAAGTGAATACTTTTAGCGTTCGCAGCGGCTGGCCACTGCTTGTGAGCTCGACGATGGCGATGCACTTAATCATTGGTCTTATTGAGAGAATGATTTTTGGTGGCTGATGGCATGATTTGTCATCGGTGATGAATATGGCCGTGGCGTCAGCAGGAGGAGTCGCAGCCTTGTCGAAATCGAAGCGCGACCACGGATGGCGGGGTGCGAGTTCGCGCAAATGGAATGCCAGCGGTTGCGAGAGATCCCAGCGTTCTGCCACGAGAAAGCAGCGCGCGGGATCGAGTCGATTGGCAGCGAGCGCTTCGCGGATCTGATTGGCGGCCATGCGCCAGCCGGTGAGATCACGCGAGGGATTCCCCGGCAGGAAAGCGGCGTGATGCGTTGGAACAAAACTCCAGTTCAATCCAAAAGTGCGGGTGATGGACGGTTGGAGCACGATGCATGACTGAAGAGAAGCGACAAGAACCACGAAGGTGCGGATCCATACTTTCTTCCGCATGGTTATTCGCTCGGTTTGCATGAATCGCGCGGCGGCGAGCATGACGGCTGGAGGAAGCCACGCGGCGAATCCCGCCTGTGGCCACGGCGTGTTGTGCAGAGAAATGAAATCCAGGGAAATGAGTGGCCATGCGAAGGCCAGCAGGAATGCCGGCGCGTAGGAGAGGGGGCGTTGCAGCGTGATATCCACGACCGCCCAACCCAACAACATGATCATGGGAATTCCGTAGACGAGAAGCCCATGATGCCAGACGCCTTGAAATATGGAAAGATCAGAACTCGGGAAATGAAAAGCGATCCAGCTGTGTTCGGAATTCCACACCAGAAACAACACCAGCGCGAACGCAAGAGTTCCGCAGAGGATCGGAAGCACCGGCCACTTCAGCAGCGCAGTGCGGCCGCGACGAGTCAACGCCAGGCAGCCGATGCCTGCGAGACCGAAGACCACCAGTCTCCAGTCCGTAATAAATGCAAGGAACGCCATGCCCGCCACGGCCCACCAGTGCAGATAAAATCGGAGCGGTCGGTGCAGTGCCTGCCGCAGGAGCACCAGCAGAGCGGCAGATTCAGCGATGGCGAGCGTCGTATTAGTGAAAGTCACCGCAGCGACGTTGACAACGGGCGTGACTTGAAAAATGACGATGGCCCAGGTGGCGGTCGTGACGTCAAACAGCCCATGTGCCATTTTCCACACCAGCCATCCTGCGCCCAGCATCAGGAAGGGTGCGAAGAAACGCACCCCGAATTCATTTAACCCGAACACCGCAGAACTCAGGCGCATCAGCAGCGGGAGCAGTGGGCCGGTCATGGGGTGCCACAGATCCAACTGCTGCGAACACAGCGCTGTGTGCGCCTCCACGGGCGACAACTCCGACAGCGGCAGCAGAGCCAGGCGCGCGAGCGTAAGCACGCCCAAGGCGAGAGGGAGATAACGTTGGCGCTTCATGAGTTCCGAGGCAAACTGGCGCGGGATTCGCGCCTTGTTTGAGTAGATGAGCCGCGCCTCGTGTCAAAAGCCAACCTGATGAAAATTCGACCCATGATTCCTGAGAGAATGTCCTGCCATTTTGCTTTTATGCGTCTCCTTACGCTCGGAGTAGCGGTTTCGCACATGATCCACTTTTCCGCGACAGCTGCTGACGAGCCCGAACCCACGGGCGACGAAGTGCTTCTACTGGTGCGCAAAAGCCAGGCCCAGCAGTATCTCCAGGGACTGACCGGCAAACTTCGCAGCAATGAGACGGGCAAGTCCTGGCCGATGGAGCTGACAATGCGGGAAAATGTCATCCGCTTCGTGTTCCAAGACCCGAACGAGATCATCAACCTCGACCTCAACAATAGCGGGACCAAGCTCACGCGCGTCGTCGCTGGCGGAAAGAGCGATGTGCCCATGTCGCTTTACGGCGAGCGGGTGCGGAACACTGATATCAACTACGAAGATATCTCCATGAGGTTTCTCTACTGGCCGAACGCGAAAATCATTGGTGAGGATAGCTTCAGTGCGCAGAAATGCTGGCAGGTGCGCGTGACCAACCCCGACGGGCGCGGTCCCTACGGCACCGTGGATGTGTGGGTCGCGAAGAACAGCGGCGCCATGATGCAAATGGAAGCCTATGATGCGCAGGGCAGGAAAGTGAAGAAGTTCCTGGTGCGCAAGGTTCAGAAATACCAAGGCGCCTACATACTGAAACAGATGCGGGTGGAGACTTTTGATCCGGCGACCCGCAAGGTGACAGGCATCACCTATCTGGAGATTGATGATCCGAAGTGATGATTGTTGGCGGGTGCTGTGGTATCGAGTCCGGGCACCACACTCCAGAGACAACGCATATCGTTCTTGGTAGCAGACGACGTGAGGAGACTCATTTTCACTCAGTGAGCATCTGCGGGGAATGGATTGGCACTCAGTCTCAGTTCAGCCTCGGCCCTTTGTTCATTCGCATCTGAATCCGCAGGCTCGACAAAGCCAAGCCATATTGTGCTTGTCACTCCGACGATGATGACTGCCATGATGGCGATTATACGCCAGCGGCTCATCTCTGACTTCGGTGATCCGAGCATTCTCTCAATCCTGAGTCTGAGGCTGGAGGCCTGCTTGCCACGCATGGATAATGCCACTGGTCGCGCAGCATGGCCATCAGTGGCGAATCGCAGCAATTCTTGAGCATAATCCCCAACGCTCACTCCCTGCCGCAGCACCGCATGATCGCAGCATGATTCGCATTCCAGTCCCAGTTCACGATCCAGCCAGCCGGCCAGCGGATGCCACCAATACAAAATGCGCGCCAGATGTGTGATCCAGCCAAGAATGAGATCGCCCTGGCGACAGTGCTGCATCTCGTGCGCCAGCACACAGCGCCAGGTTTCGGCATTCCA
>JANNQW010000431.1:0-9224 GCA_031400955.1 Verrucomicrobiota bacterium | reverse complement strand
CCCGACCCCAATGAAATGACGGAGATGAATGTGTTCACGTTCAATGGCCGGAGCTATCCCGGCACCCAGTCGATGCTGGCGAAAAAGGGCGAACGCGTGCGCATTCGCATCGGCAACCTCAGCACCATGAGCCATCACGCGATTCATCTGCACGGACCCAGCTTCAAAGTTGTTGCCACCGATGGCGGAGAAATTCCGGAAAGCGCGCAATGGCCCGAGATCACCGTTCACATGCCCACGGGCAGCACGCGAACGATCGAGTTCACCGCCAGCGAACCCGGCGACTGGGTGATGCATTGTCACATGCTGCACCATGTGATGACGCAGATGGGACACAAATTTGGCAATCTCATTGGCATGGACAAGACCGGTCTCGATCAGCGCATTCGCAAACTCATCCCCGGTTACATGGTCATGGGCGAGTCCGGCATGGGTGACATGGGCGACATGGGAATGACCGTGCCGCCCAACTCGCTGCCGATGATTGGCGGACCCGGCAAATACGACTACATCACGATGGGCGGCATGTTCACCATGATCAAGGTGCGCGAGACCTTGCCCGCCGATGGATCCGATCCGGGCTGGTATGAGTGTCCACCGGGCACATTGGCAACGAACGCGACGGCGGATGAGTTGCGAAGGGATGGCATCACGGCGCGTTAATGGATCGGCAAAAGCTTGAACTGCTCGCCGGGGGTGGCTGAGGCAATAAACGGTTTCACATCATGAAGTGACCAGAATCTTTGATGGCCCTCTTTCCATTGACTAAATCTAACAATTTACTGTAGCATGAAATAGCAAATGTGACTGGTTTCACGACCTACTTCATTAAAACAGGTGTCGATTCGCATGGGCTGAAACCGCAGAGTAAGTGGATCGGCAGCCCTCTGCCGATTTCCATCAGATGTTGGCGGAGGGCCGCCGACCCACATCTCTCCGCCAACGCCGGGGTTGCAAAGAGGCGCGGGGTTGGTGAGACTCCTGCTCCCCACCGGGTATGGCCACACCGACGCAGTTTAGGCACTATTTGATTTCCCAGGACGCGGACGGCGGCAACATTGAGATTGCCCGTTCCAGCGAACAGGTGGGCGTGCTTGCGTTCGATTCCCACCGGTTGGAGTTCGTTCATTGTCATGTGCTGCTCGAAGCGCTGAGTGACCGCCGCGCCTTCGAGGACAGGGCGCGCAAACTCAGCGAGTCCGGTCATCCGCTGCTGGCTCGCGTTCTGGATTTCGGAGAGGATGAAGGCTCGGCGTTCTACATCACGGAGAATGTGGATGGCGAGACGCTGCGCGCGCTGCTTTCGCGTCATGCGGAAATTCCGATTTGGCTGGCGGCGAAGCTTGCGGAACTTTCGCTGGCGGCTTTTCAGGCTTTATCGGAACGCGGCGATTACGTTCCGCTGCAACCGCTCGATGCGTTGCGCGTGCTGCAAACCAACTCGCGTGACCTGCGGGTTTACCTGGCGGATTTTCGACTGGCGGAGACGGCCAATGAAATCACTCTGCGCAACCGGCAGTCACTATCCGCCTACGAGAAGCAGGCGCGGTTTTTATTCGACTACTTCACGGAACAGGTGCAGAACTCGAAAGCTTCGCCGAGCGAGTTCAAGCTGAGTCGGGCGGATTTCAGCGAAGTGCTGGAGAACCTGCTGCTCTCCTGCGGTCCGAAAATGCCCAAGGCCATCGGTGCGCTGCGCGACTCGCTGACCGCATTTTCCGCAGCGCAACCCGCAGGTGATCTGCCGGCGACTTTCAAACCGCGCCCGTTGATCGGCCCGCTCCTCGCCAGCTTTCAGGAAGTGGGACGCAGCGTGAGTCAGACCGTGCGTATCCAAAGCCAGAAGCTCGATGCCGGCCAGCCCTACGCATTGCGCGGCACGTTGATGAAGAGCGGCCAGCCCATCGTGGTCGAGCAAGTGCCGCCGGAGAGACTTGCCGGGATCGCGCCCGGAGAAGCGCTGAAGCAGGCGCGCAATATTCCGAAGGCTGGAAAATTTCCCAATCTAGTGCCGGTGATTTTTGTTGAGGGAAATGAAGGATTGGAATGTGTCGCGGAGACAGTGGTCGAAGGGGTGACGCTGGGTGATTTGCTGGCATCGCGCGTCGTTCTGGAAGTGCAGGAGATTTTCCTCTTGCTCTCGGGTGTGGACACAGCGCTGGGTCAACTCGAGAAGGCGTCGCGCGCCACGCGACGGCTGAGGCTCGAAGACATTTTTCTTTTCACAGGGTCAGGCAAAGAAAGCGTGTTGGAATCCGGGCTGATCGGCATCCGGCTCCACGAGTGGTCTGGGTTCTCCATCGTGTTGCGCGGTCATCCTTGTCTCCACAGGATGTCAGGCCGCGGCACCGATCCCGGTCTGCTGCTCCCCGTGGAGCCGGCTTTATTGAATGGCAACGAGTCACCCTGGCATGGCGGATGGCTGTCAGCGTTGGGAGCCATCCTTCTCGGAACTGCGGAGATCAGTTACACCGCGCATCCCAGTGTGGGGGTAAAACACATTGCGGACTTGTTGCAGGACGAGCTGGCTAACGCGCGCCGAGGTCGACCAGGAACACGCGCTGCACTTCTCGCAAAAATGGCCTCTGTCATGGACGAACACGGTCTGAACATCGCGAAGGAAAGCGGCTTCGGAAATGAAGTCAGCGGATCGCCTGCGCTATCTCGGGAGCGTGACCAGCAAGCGCCACGCGCAGCCTCATCGAAACCGACATCAGTCCCGATAGAGGAGCCGGAGTTGGTTGCTATTGGATTTGCCGAGGCATTAATTCATCCGTCCTTGGATTTGGAGCCCGGGCAGGTCGCAGAATTTCAAAACCTCTCCATGGAAAGCTCGTGGACGGGATTTCGCGAGAAAAAACCCGTATGGATTCGCGTCATCACCTTCGCGGTGGGGGCGATGGTGGTCGGCGCGCTTCTGGCTCAAATGCAGGGCCGCGCTCTCTGGCAAATTAGTAAAACATCAAGAACAGAACCTGCAGATCAAGTGCCGTCGACGACCCTTGGCACTGGTGATGTCATGCCGCCGCCGTCCAAGCTTGCGCCATCGGAAAAAACGGCATTTGCCGAAAAAGTTTTAGATTCCGCACAAAAAAAGACCGTTTCCAGCCCGGATACTTCGGCTGCACGATTACCTAAGGTTCAGTTCAGCGGGGCCGGGCCCTCGGCAGAATGGCGCGCAGAGACCGAAAGCGCAGCCAAGAAGGGGGATGCCAAGGCGATGATAGCGCTCGGCCATGCTTTGCTGCGAGGCGCGGGTGGTGCCGTTGATGAGCGCGGCGCATTCAACTGGTATGAGAAAGCAGTGCAGGCGGGCGACACTGCGGCCGTGGTTTCGCTGGCCGGCTGTTATCTTCAAGGCTGGGGAACCGCTCCTGATTTTCCGCAAGCCGTCAATCTTTTGAAGCGCGCTGCGAGCAATGGCGATGCCCCGGCCATGGATCTTCTTGGCGTCTGCTACTCGCGCGGACTGGGAGTGGCGCGTGATGATGCGAAAGCCTTCGAGATGGTGAGCCAGGCCCATGCGGAGGGTGTGCCCAGCGCCTGCGGGAATCTCGGAGTCATGTATCTTCGCGGGCAGGGTGTGCCATCGGACCCGGCGCGGGCTGCGGGACTTTTTGCTGAAGGATCAAAAAAGGGACATGCGGAAAGCATGTTGTTTTTTGCCCAGAGTCTGGAGAAAGGAATTGGAGTGCCAGTTGCCGCCGCCGAGGCTTCGCATTGGTATCAGCAGGCCGCCCGGCTGGGAAATGCGGAGGCTGCGGATTGGTGCCAGCGAAATGGAGTGGGGCTTTAGCTCCCATATCTTTAAAGCTAGGGAAATCTACAGTGCTTTGAATGTTCGTATGAATCGTGCGGCAAAAATAACTAGCCTTGAAGTGCCATTGGCACTTCGCTATGAATAATCTTTGAAACTATTCGGCCGTGCTGGAGTTATATCGGGCAAGGCTATAGTATCGGCAGCCTGTTTTCCTATGAAATTCGTATTTGCACTCGTTCTCGCCTTCTCGCTTGCTCCATTCTTGGCGGCACCGGCGAAGGATAATTCTCCTCAGGTTGCTTCGGACAACTCGGTTCTACGCGTCTGGCATGATTCCGGGGGACGTGCCGTCAGCGCGACTTTCCGGGGAATTGAGAACGGACAGGTTTACCTGCAAACCGCGGACGGTGTGGTGGCATCAGTCGCACTGGATCGCCTGACGCCTGAGGATCGGGCTGTGGCCGAGAGGCTCAAGCCGGAAGGGATCGGAATTCCGACGGATCCCTATCTCCCAAGCTACGCCCAGAAAATTGACGAGATTGTCGCTTACGGCTTGAAGGCCAAAGGCGTGCAACCGAATGCGCTGGCAAGTGACGAGCAGTTCTGCCGGCGGGTGTATCTCGATTTGGCCGGACGCATTCCAACGCGTGAGGAGACTATGGCTTTCCTGGCGGACTCCAGTTCATCAAAGCGCGCCAAGGTGATCGACAAGCTTGTGACGAGTGAGGGGTTCAACTCCCGGATGTTCAACTACTTTTCCGACATGCTGCGCATGGCTGATACCGCGCAAAAGGCCAAGTTTTTCACTTATGAGGAATGGTTTAAGGAACAACTCGGCAAGAACCGGCCCTACAATGAGATCGTTTTCGACATGATGACTGCGAGCGGTAAACTGCTAGAGAACGGCGCATCCGGTTACCTCATTCGCGATAAGGGCATGAGGCTCGACAACCTGTCAGTCACCATGAGTACGTTCCTCGGTGCAAATGTGGCTTGCGCGCAATGTCACGACCACCCCTTTGCCGATTGGACGCAGCGTCAGTTCTATCAGATGGCGGCGTTCTTTGGCAGCACTGAAACTTATTCCAGGCCTCAGAAAGGACGAATGACGGGCTCGGCGATGATGGAACTCACTGAGCAGGAGCAAAAGGCCGCGAAAAAAATCTTTCAGGTCAATGGGCTCCAAGTTTATGAAACCGGCGGTAACGAAGTTGAGCTGCCTGACGATTACCGTTATAAGGACGGCAAGGCGGGTGATCCCATTGCGCCCAAGTTGGTTTCATGGCCGGGCAATACGGATGTGCGCCTGCTGGCGACGAATGATCCTGCGCTGCGCGTAAAAATTACCACTGCCACAGAGGCACTTTATCGCAATGTGGAGGCCAGTCTAAAAAAGACAAATGACGCGGAGAATACTCGCCTGACCTTCGCAAAATGGATGACCAGCCCGGCCAATCCCCGTTTTGCCATGACCATTTCCAACCGCTTGTGGAAGCTCGTCTTCGGTGTCGCGGTCAAGGAACCCATCTCGGATATCGATGACACGAATGACAGTTACAATCCAATGCTCCTTGGTCATCTTGCGAATGAGATGGTTCGTCTCAAGTTCGACATCAGGGCTTTCATGCGTCTGCTCTGCAACACGCAGACTTACCAGCGCGAGGCGGCGACGGGCCAGATCACGCCTGGCGAGCCCTATTACTTTCCCGGGCCCATCCTCCGCCGCATGAGCGCGGAACAAGCATGGGACTCCTGTGTAACTCTTGCTATCGGAAACAGGGTGGACGACTTTAAACTCAAGCGCGCGCAGACTTACGCGGACATCTTCGATCTCAAGGATAATGTCACCGCAGCCGTCATCCGCGAGAAGCTTGAAAGGATGCGGGGTTCGGCCAGAATATTTGGCGGTAACAAGACTAAACCGGGTAGACCGCGGCGCCCGGGTCAAATGATGGACAGCGACATGGAAGATGTTGATCATGACAGGCCAAAAATGCTGGAAGGGCAAATCCTCGCGCGGGCTTCCGAACTTCCGCAACCCGAAGCTGACCAGCATTTCCTGCGCATGTTCGGCCAGAGCGATCGTCAGATTCAGGATACCAACACTGAGGAGGGCAACATCCCGCAGGTTCTGATGCTAATGAACGGCCATGCGCAAAGCGTTTTGCGCAATCCTAAGTCGCTGGTGCTGACCACGGCACTGAAACAAGCTGCGCCCGAGAAACAAATTGAGTCCCTCTATTACAGCTTCTTCACCCGCCGTCCCAGTGCCGCGGAAATCAAGATTGCCAATGAAGCGCTTGCCGGAGGGATGACGATTGCCGATCTCACATGGGTGCTTTTTAACTCCCGTGAATTTGTTTTTATTCAGTAATTAGGAATTCCCAATATCATGACTCTATGAATCCATTTCTGCACTCTGACCCACTTTCGCGCAGGTCTTTCGCCGAGCACGTCGCACTGGCTTCACTCGGTGTTACGCTCCTGCCATTTACAGCACGGGGCGAGGAAAAGCTCAACGGCGATGTCAGAAAGCTGCCGGGCTTTGGCAAAGCGAAAAACATCATATGGCTCCAGATGATTGGCGGCATGTCCCATATCGACACCCTGGATCCGAAGACGGGCGAGACCAGGGGAGCCAAAGAACCAATCAAGACCAAAGCTGACTTTCAGCTCGGTGGTTACCTGCCAAAGCTGGCTGGTCAGGCTGACAAAATTGCACTGATCCGCTCCATGAGTTCCAAGACCGGCGTGCACGCATCTGGCCAGTATCTCATGCGCACCGCCTACGAGCAACGAGGCACCATCCAGCATCCCACGATCGGTGCATGGGCCCAGAATATCCTCGGTTCCAGCCACAAGACTCTGCCCTCCAGCGTCTGTCTCAATCGTGGTCCCGATCATGGTAATGGCTTTTTTAGCTCCGCTTACAGCCCGTTGCCCATCCTTGATCCTGACGCAGGATTGCAATACTCCCGCAGCAATGTCCCGGCGGAACTCATGGAGAAGCGGCTCTCGCTGCTCGACAAACTTGACGCCAATTTTCGCGGGAAATTCCAGGACATGAACTTGAAAAACTACAGCGACTTCTACGACAACACGCTGAAGCTGCTTACGAGCGCGGACCTGAAGGCATTCACGCTCACGGACGAGTCCGAAGAAATTCGGACCAAGTATGGTGCGAACAAATTCGGGCAGGGCTGTCTGCTGGCCCGCCGTCTTATTCAGCACGGCGTGCGCAGCGTCGAAGTCGCGTTCGGTGGCTGGGACATGCACAATGACATCGACAACTCCATGGAGGACAAAGGCGGGACGCTGGATGTTGCTTTATCCGCTTTGATTCAGGATCTCGAAGCCAACGGCATGCTGTCCACCACCATCATTGCCCTATGCTCTGAATTCGGTCGCACGCCGAAGATTAATTCCCGCAGCGGGCGCGATCATTATCCCAAAGTTTTCAGCACGCTCCTCGCGGGCGGAGGCATCAAGGGTGGCATGGTCTATGGTTCCAGCGACAAGGAGGGCCGGGAAGTGGCCGACAAGCAGGCTACCGTTCAGGACTTCCACAGTACCATCGGTCATGCTCTCGGCATGGACGTGGACCAGGTCGTGATGTCCCCCAGCGGGCGTCCGTTCACGGTGGGCGACAAGGGGAAGGTGATCAAAGACCTTTTCGCCTGAACAGGCGCCTGCTTGGTGTAGTAGGACATTTCTGGAATTTTTCTTCCCAATGGGCGAAGCCGTGCTCATATTCCACCAACCAAAAAAACAAGATACTATCGTGACCAATACCAGCTCCTCTCCACACGGCAAAAAGCTCTTTATCATGATGGTCCTCGAGTTTTTTATCTGGGGGGCATGGCTGCCTAAAATTTTTGGTTATCTGCCTGCCATCGGCTTCACGGGGAATGAACAGCTCGCGATTTTGCTCGCTTTTCCGGTGGCCGCGATCGTGGGCATGTTCTTCAGCAATCAGTTCGCGGACCGCAACTTCGCAGCAGAAAAGTTCATGGCGTTCAGTCACCTTGTTTCGGGTGTCGCGATCCTCGCCCTCGGCTTTATTCAACCGGATGCGATTACCCATAAAGCGGCTTTCTGGCCCTTTTTCCTGTTGATGTGCGTTCACTGTTTTTTCTATGTGCCGACCATGTCGATCGCAAACACACTTGTTTTCGCCAATATTAAGGACGCCGCGAAAGAGTTCGGCTTCGTGCGCATGGGAGGAACCGTTGGATGGATTCTTGCGGCATGGCCGTTCATTTTCCTACTGGTGGATTGGAACATGGTTGCGCAGAAAATGGCGGATGCCAAAACCTCAGGGTTTGTCGCCTGGCTGGGCACGGCCTTCGGAAGTCCTTTGGAAGGGGACAAACTGATCGCCGGCACGCGGTGGACTTACATCGTCGCCGGTATCGCATCTCTGGTGCTGGCCGCGTTCAGTCTCACGCTGCCTTGCACCCCGCCCAGAAAAGGAGCTGACGGAGAGTCGCTCGCCTTCGTCAAGGCCTTCGGCGTGCTGAAGCACCCGGTGGTATTGCTGCTTTGGATCGTCACGTTCATCGACTCCTTTATTCACAACACCTATTTCTTCTTTACCGACACCTTCTTAAAAAGCGCCTCCGTGGGCATCCCGGCCAACTGGACGCAGGCGGTCATGAGCGTGGGCCAGATCGCGGAAATCCTCACGATGTTCATTCTCGGCATCACGCTTAAAAAACTGGGCTGGCGCATCACCATGATCATGGGCATCGCCGGACACACCCTGCGCTTCCTGGTCTATGCCTTCCTGCCCCAGCATCAATGGCTCATGGTCACGGTGCAGCTGATACATGGTATTTGCTATGCGTTCTATTTTGCGACCATTTATATTTATGTGGAGAAAAACTGTCCCACCGACATCCGCACCAGCGCCCAGGGCTTGTTCAACCTCATGATTTTTGGGCTTGGTGACATCGCGTGCAAAATTTTCTGGATCTATTTCGGCATCGGGAAATTTACCCTCGCAGACAAGTCAATGGACTGGGCGCATCTTTTCCTAGTGCCCGCAGGCTTGTCCGTGCTGGCCATGGTGCTGCTCACCTTCTTTTTCCGCCCTTCTTCGTTTGCCCCCGAGGAAGTTCGGCATTGATCTGAGCAAACTTGTCAACGTAGGCCAGGCCCGCGCACCAGACACGCCGTTTTACTTGCCTATGAAACGCTGGCGCATCGCAGGCATCAACTTCGATCACTTCCACATGGGCGACCTCCTGCGCTACGTGCATGAGCATCCGAATGCGGAAATCACCGGCATCAGTGACGAGCATCCGGAACGGATGTTGGAGGCTGTGAAAAAATTCGGTTTGTCCGCGGATCAGGTGTTCACGGACTATCGCGCATGCCTGGAACATACGAAGCCGGACATTGTGATCCTTTGTCCGGCGGCTTCAAAGCACGGCGATTGGGTGGACAAGGTTGCGCCCTTCGG
>JANNQW010000430.1:0-1680 GCA_031400955.1 Verrucomicrobiota bacterium | reverse complement strand
AAATCGTCGGCACAAAGCTCCCCGACAACGCCGGTGAGGACAGCGTGAGCATCCTGCCCGACCTGCTCGGCACTGCTAAAGGACCAGTGCGCGAGGCGACTGTTCATCAGTCATCCGCCGGAGCCTTGGCGATCCGCCAAGGCCCGTGGAAACTCAACTTCCAAACGAATGGCAGCCGCGAACTCTATAATCTCCAAACCGACCTGAGCGAAAAGAAAGACGTGCTGGCCGCGAACGCGGAGGTCGCCGCGAAAATGACGACGCTCATGCAAAGCTACATCACCGAAGGCCGCAGCACCGCCGGAGCCCCGCAGAAGAACGACTTCAATCTCTCCATCACCGGCGAGAAAATGGGCAAACTGACGAAGAAGGAAAAGCAGGCGGAAAAACTCAAATAGTGAAGGACTTTGCTTTACGGCTGACAATCTCATTCCCGCTTCACAAAGGCAAAAACACACGATGAAAACCATGAAACCAATCTTCCCAATCCTGACAACTTCCTCCGCTTGTTTCGCCCTGCTGCTTTCCATGCTGGCACCCGATTGCCGTGCGCAGGCTGCTGAACCGCTGCGCTACAACCGCGACATCCGGCCCATTCTTTCCGACAACTGCTTTGCCTGCCACGGGCCGGACAAGGCGGAGCGCAAGAGCGAGCTGCGGCTCGATGTGCGCGAGGCGGCGATCGCTCCGGCAGAGTCGGGCGACATCGCGATTGTCCCGGGCGACGCGGCGAAGAGCACGCTCATCGCGCGCATTTTCACGAGCGATGCGGACGACATCATGCCGCCGCCGAAGTCGCACAAGAAACTCACGACGGCACAGAAGGAGACGCTGAAGCGATGGATCGCGGAGGGTGCGAAGTATGAGCAGCACTGGGCCTTCATGCCGGTGCAGGCGGTGAAGCTGCCGGCGGCGGCAGATTTTCCGAAGGCAGATGCGGAGCTGCTGAAGTGGCCGCGCAATCCGATTGACTGGTTCGTTTTGCAAAAGCTCGCCGAGCGCGGGCTGAAGCCTTCGCCACGCGCGGAGTCCTCGACGCTCGCGCGGCGCATGGCACTCGATCTCACGGGGCTGCCGCCGCGTGCAGAATTACTCAAGGGCTTCGATGCGGCGAAACCCGACGCCTACATCACGGCGAATTTCGCTTCGCCGCACTACGGCGAGCGCATGGCGGTGGACTGGCTGGATGCGGCGCGCTTTGCGGACACGCAGGGCTATCAAAATGATCGCGACCAGGACATGCATCCGTTTCGCGACTGGGTGATCGGCGCGTTCAACAAGAACATGCGCTTTGATCAGTTCACCATCGAACAAATCGCGGGCGACCTGCTGTCGGGTGCGACGCTGGAGCAGAAGATCGCGACGGGTTTTCAGCGCAGCCACCGGATCAATACCGAGGGCGGCGTGATTCCGGCGGAGTTCGTCGCGGAATACACCGCGGACCGCGTGGAGACGACGGCGTCGGTCTGGCTCGGCCAGACGTTCAACTGCACACGCTGCCACGACCACAAATTCGATCCGTTCACGCAGCGGGATTTCTACTCGATGAAGGCGTTTTACAACAACGTGGGCGAGCAGGGCGATGGCGGGTTGGACACGGTCAATCTGCCCTCGGTGGATGCGGGAAAAAAGATCGCGCCGCTGCAAAAAGAGATCGCGCTGATCGAGGAGAAGCTCGCG
>JANNQW010000429.1:0-15621 GCA_031400955.1 Verrucomicrobiota bacterium | reverse complement strand
TGAGGTGCATTACTTCGAACTCACCAGCGCGAAGTCGAATGAAAGCCTACTCAAGGGCATCAATCCGCAGCTTCTCGAAAGCGACGGCACGTTGCGGCTCGACTTCAATCGCAGCCGTCTCGGTGAAGCGCGCGATGCACTGGAGCATCTGCTGCACTATCCTTACGGTTGTGTCGAGCAGACCACCAGCAGCACGCTCCCTTGGCTCGCGCTTGCGAAATATGAACCGATGTTCCCCGATCTCCTGCAGCAGGACAAGGTGCGCACGGCCATCACGCGCGGTGCGGATCGTCTCCTTACAATGCAGACCGATGAAGGCGGCCTTTCTTACTGGCCCGGCGGTGACAAGCCCTTGCTCTGGGCCTCTGCCTATGGCGGCTTCGGTTTGATCAAGGCCAAAGAATGGGGCGCAGCGGTTCCGCAGGAATCGGTCGACAAGCTCACCACCTGGATCTCGAATCATCTGCGTGAATTGAAGCTCTCCGATACCAAGCAGACCTACGATCTCTGCGACGCCGCGCTCGCGCTCTACACTCTCGCAAAAGCGGGCAAGCCCGAACCCTCCTATCAAACGGTGCTCTATCAGCGCCGGGAGGATCTTCCGGAGATGTCCCGGCTCTTCCTTGCGATGGCGATGTGCCTGACAAACTCGCCAGAGAAGCAGATCACCGAACTGCTGAAGCCATCGAAAGGTGTCAAGCAATGGGATCATTACTGGCTCGGCGACCAGACTGCCGCTGGATTGCGAATGATCGTCTGTGCTCACATCGGTCTGACGGACGAAGGAAACAAATACGCCAGCGAAGTTCTCGCGCGCCGCAACGGCTCGGGTCACTGGGGCACGACGTTCTCGAACTCATGGGTGTTGCTCGGTCTGGCCGCCGGTGAAAAAGCGCCGGCGAACTCGAAACCGCTCAGCTTTGAAGTCGCTTGGGGCGACAAGAAGAGTGACCACACGCTGGCGGATACGATGAGCACCATCAGTTCGATCTATGAGTTCGAGCACAAGCTGGGCGCAAAGACTCTTCGCGCGTCAGTGCCCGCCGGCCAGACGGTGCGAGGACGCGTTGAGTTGAAAGCCTGGCCCGATCTCAAAACTTTCCAGCCTGTGCAGAAGGGTTTCGGCATCAAGCGACGCTATGAGCGCCTCACGCCGACGGGCGCGCTGGAGGAGTCGAAAAACCTCCGCGTCGGTGATCTCATCGTGGTCACGCTCGACATCAAGGTGCTCAAGGGCAATCGCTACCTCGCCGTCGAGGATCCGCTGCCCAGCGTGTTCGAACCGGTAAACCCCGAGTTCGCCACGCAGAATCAGCGTCAGGATGCCAAGGCTCAGGACAACGCGTGGTCTTGCGATCATCGCGAACTGCGCAACGACAAAGCATTGTTCTTCACCGATGACTGGAGCCAGCTTGGAACCTTCGAGTTAAAATACCTCGCCCGCGTCATCGCCGAGGGCGATGTCATTGCGCCCCCTGCACGCATCGAGGCCATGTATCAGCCCGACCAATACGGTCTGAGCGACATCACCCGCGTGCAAACGCTCCCGATGACCAATGGCGGGAACGTGGCGGAGAAGTAATCATCTCATGCAGCAGCCTGCTTCAAGTGGGCTGCTGCAGTCTTCATGAAACTTTCGCGCAACAGAGTCAGGAAACTGGGGAAAGTTTTTCTGGCAGCCGCCTTGGCTGCCGCCCTCGCGTGGTGGGCGCTTCCCTGGGCCGTGCCATTGCCGGAGAAACTGCTCCAGCCGCTCCCAGCCTCACCCACCTTTCTTGCTGCTGATGGCTCGCCGCTGCGCCAGATGCTCAGCACTGACGGCCAGCGCGTGGCACCGGTGGTGAGTTTGCAGGAAATTCCCGATGATCTCATTCACGCCACGCTCGCGGCGGAGGACCGGCGGTTCTTCACGCATGGTGGCGTGGATCTTCCCGCCATCGCCCGGGCAGCCTGGGACAACTTGATGGCGCGTCGTGTCGTGTCCGGCGCTTCAACGATCACCCAGCAACTGGCGAAGATTTCCGCTGACGAACCCAGGCCGCGACGACTATGGACTAAGGTGATTGAAGCGCTTCAGGCACGACGCATTGAAATGAGCTGGAGCAAGAAACGCATCCTCGCGGAATATTTGAACCGCGTCGGCTATGGCAATCTTCTGACTGGCTGTGCCAGTGCGGCTCAGGGTTATCTCGACAAACCGTTGCGGGATCTCTCGCCTGCGGAATGCGCGTATCTCGCTTCGTTGCCGCAGGCGCCGTCGCGGTTGAATCCCTTCAAAAACCCGAAGGCAGTGCTGAAGCGGCATAAGTTCGTTCTCGATGGCATGGTCGAGCGCGGCTGGCTCACCGCTGAGAAACGGTTGCTCGCTAGTGAAGAGAAAATTGTGCTGCAGCGCTTCAATGGCGGCTTTGAAGCGCCCCACGCCATCGAGCTGGCCCGTGGCACAGGCTTGCAGCCTGTGCCACAAGTTGTCCGCACCACGATCCTTCCCTCGCTTCAGTCGCGCATGGAGTCGATCATTGCGCGCCGGCTGGCTGCATTACGCGAACGCCATGTCACCCAGGCCGCTGCGGTGGTCATTGAAAACAAGACAGGTCGCGTGCTCGCGCTGGCCGGCTCCCGCGATTTCTTTTCCAACGAAGGCGGCCAGATCAATGGTGCGTGGGCACCCCATTCTGCGGGATCGGCCGTAAAGCCGTTCACTTATCTGCTGGCGTTACAGCGCGGCTTCACACCCGCTTCGATCATACCCGATCTGCCCATCGAATTCAGCACAGCCGGCGGCATCTACCGGCCGGAGAACTACGATCATCGCAACTACGGGCCGGTGACTTTGCGCTCGGCGCTCGGCTCCTCGTTGAACATTCCCGCCGTTCGAGTGCTGAAACAGATCGGCGGTGAGAAGGTGTTGTATGACACGCTGCAAAATCTTGGCATCACCTCGCTCACGGAGCCGGCGGATCACTACGGGCTCGGTCTCACCATCGGCAACGCACCGGTGCGTCTTCTTGAACTGACCAACGCCTATGCCTGCCTCGCGCGGCTTGGCGAATACAAATCGTGGACATTGCTGGCTGATGCACCCGATGTCGCAAACACACGCATGTTTCCGCCCGAAGTGTGTTATCAGATAGCGGATATTCTGGGAGATAACCAGGCGCGCCTTCCGACCTTCGGTCCCTGGTCGGTTATCCGGCTGCCGTTCAAGGTCGCAGTGAAAACCGGCACCAGCCGGAACTATCGCGATAACTGGACGATCGGTTATTCGCCGGAGTTCACCGTTGGAGTATGGGCCGGCAACTTTGATCAAACACCGATGGAGAATGTGTCCGGGGTTACAGGTGCGGGACCGATCTTCAGGGACATTTTCCTGCGCTTGCGGGAATCGTCCGGCACCAGTTGGTTTGACGCACCGCCCGGGATCGTGCATGCGAAGATCGATCCGCGCACCGGGCGCCGAGTGCCGGAACCCGGGATGGTTTCTCGCATGAGCCGGCCTGATGTTTTTATCAGAGGGTCGCTGCCTGACGAGGCAACGGCGAGCGATTACGAAGCGGAATCGGGTCGTGCGTATCTATCGGACGATTACGCAAAGTGGATTTCCCAAGGTGATCAATGGCTGACGGGGCTCGTGTGCGTGAGGCCGACGGCAACCGCTGAATTGCCGCCGCGTATTCTTTCGCCGACGGATGGGAGCATTTTATTCCTCGATCCTGATCTTCCTGAAAGTGGCCGGCGGCTGTTATTACGGGCGCAGGAGAGTGGTGTTGTGAGCTGGAGTTCGCCAACGCTTCGCCTGGATGGCAACAGCGGCGCGCCTTTGGCGTGGCTGGTTCCGGGTCGTCACGAAATCACCGCGACTGATGTGAAATCCGGACTGGAGACGACGGTGACGGTCGAGGTGAAAGATGAAGAGGAGCTCGCAGCACAGCGAAGGAGCAAGCTGCTGGTGAGGTGAGACTCAGCGGCGTGGCGCGCGGTATTTCTCGATCTCGGCCCTGATGTGCTCCGCGCGGTTTCCCGGATCCGGATGTGTGCTCATGATTTCGGGCTGATGGGATCCACCCGATGCTTTTTTAAGGACGGCCATGACCCGGATCAGTGCTTCGGGATCGTATCCGGATTCGATGAGGAAACGCACACCCAGCGTGTCGGCTTCCATTTCGTCGCTGCGGGAATATTTTAGCGTGATGAGCTGGTTCACCATTTGGGCCATGCGAGCGGCATCGTAGCCACCTTGGCTGCCCGAGGCGCCGATGACAATGGCGTTGGTGATGCCGTTGAAGAGGTTGCTCTTGGCTATCTGCTCTGAAGAATGCCGGCCCACGACGTGACCGATCTCATGTCCGAGCACGCCGGCGATTTCGTCTTCGCTGCCGAGCATCCGGTAAAGTGCCTCCGTAATGAATATTTGTCCGCCGGGCAGCGCGAAGGCATTCACCACCTGGCGGTCAGCAAGAAGATGAAAATCAAATTGATAGGGGGTGCGGCCCGCATCGGTTGAGCGGATGATCTTCTGACCGATGCGGTTCACATGATTGCGCGCGGAGGCATCGGGCGACAGTCCGCCGTGTTGCGCCGCCATCTCGGCTCGCGAGGCGAGTCCCATCTGGATTTCCGCCGGTGGATCAAGATCGAGGTGCTGTTTCCGGCCGGTGAAGTGGTTAACCTCGGCGGGCGTGCTAAAATAGCGGATCACAGCAAACGCAGCGATCAGCAGGATGATGACCAGCCGGCCGCTACATCCTGATAGAGGCGAGCGCCGGGAACCGAAGCCCTGGCCGCTTCTGTCGCCAAAAGCTGGTTGGATGTGGAAAAGTTTTCGATACACGGCGAAATTCGATAGACCCAGTTTAGCGGAAAAGTCCGGCGCTGAAAGTCCCGGTTTATGAAAAGTGTCGCGGCTTGGGCTGGTTGTCTTTGCAATTGCGTGTCCCTGCCTATGATACACAGCTCATGATTTCACCAGACATTCGCAATCTGCTTGCCAGAACTTCGCCCGAGGGGGGTGTCACTGCGCAGGGTTGGGTTCGCACCCGGCGCGATTCCAAAGCCTGCACGTTCATCGAGATCAACGACGGCTCCTGCCTTCGTGGATTACAGATTGTGGCCGACAACAGCCTGTCCTGTGCTGGCTTGTATCCAAAGATACTCACGGGCGCATCCATCCGTGTGACGGGTGATCTGGTGGCATCGCCGGGCGGGAAGCAGGCGTTTGAATTGCTGGCAAAGGATATTGCGATCATCGGTGAAGCTGATCCGGCCTATCCGCTGCAAAAGAAGGGGCACACGACGGAATTTCTCCGCGAGATCGCGCATCTTCGACCACGCACGAATTTGCTGGGCAGTGTGTTCCGCGTGCGCAGTCGCATGGCTCATGCCGTCAATACCTTCTTCCAAGAGCGCGGCTTCTTCTATATTCACACACCGATCATCACTTCCAGCGATTGCGAAGGGGCAGGGGAGATGTTCCGGGTGACGACACTGCCACAGGGTGCAGCCGCGAAACCCGAGGCGGATTTCTTTGGCAAGCCGGCGTATCTGACCGTGAGCGGCCAGTTGCAGGGTGAAGTCTTCGCCTGTGCCATGGGCAAGATTTACACGTTCGGTCCCACGTTCCGTGCGGAGAATTCCAACACCGCGCGTCATGCCGCTGAGTTCTGGATGATCGAGCCGGAGATGGCGTTCTATGATCTGGAGGCGGACATGACGCTGGCCGAGGAACACATCAAATATTTGCTGCAGGTGCTTTTCGAAACTTGCGGCGAGGAGCTGGAGTTCTTCAACAAGTTCGTGGACAAGGAGCTTATCGCACGCTTGCAGCACACGCTCGACAGCCCGTTCCAGCGCGTGACTTACACGGATGCAGTGGATTTGCTGCACAAGTCAGGACGCAAGTTCGAGTATCCGGTTGAGTGGGGACAAAACCTGCAGAGCGAGCACGAACGCTTTCTCGCCGAGGAGCACTTCAAAAGCCCGGTCACCGTTTACAATTATCCGCGCAGCTTGAAACCTTTTTACATGCGGCAGAATGAAGACGGACAGACGGTGGCCGCGATGGATGTGCTGGTTCCCGGCATCGGCGAGATTATCGGTGGCAGCCAGCGCGAGGAGCGACTGGAACTTCTTGAAGCAGCGATGATCGCCCAGGGTCTCAATCCCGAAGCCTACCGCTGGTATTCCGACCTGCGACGCTACGGCACGGTGCCGCACAGCGGCTATGGTCTGGGCTTCGAGCGCTTTCTTATGTTTGCCACCGGCGTAGGCAATATTCGCGATGTGATTCCATTTGCCCGCACGCCTGGTCACGCTGATTTTTGATGACGGCAGATGCCTGCTTGGATACTTATGAAGCGATTCACCATCATTCCTTTCCTTTTGCTTTTGCAAGCCGCGCCTATTCGCTCGGAAGATAATCCTTTGCGCGTTTCCCTAGTTTCCGAGGCTGCTGCCATCATCCCCGGAGAGCCGTTTTATGTCGGGCTGTATCTGCAACACCGGGAAGGCGAGCACACCTACTGGAAATTTCCAGGAATAGTTGGCGTGCCTACTGGGATTGAGTGGAAGCTGCCGGAGGGATTTCAAGCAGGTCCGATTGAGTGGCCTGAGCCGCAAAGCGTGCTGATGTATCAGATCAAAGCCCAAGGCTACGAGGGCAATGTGCTTCTCCCGGTTCGCATCACGCCGCCCAAAACATTAAAGCCAGGAACCACAGTGGTATTATCGGGTCAGGCATCATGGATGTGCTGCGGTCGCGTGTGCAATCCGGGATTGAAGGCTTTGTCGATTGAGATGAAAATCGCAGTCGCAGGTGGAGTGGATGATAAGTGGCAGGCAAAATTCAACGCTGCCCGCGCTGCGGCACCGCGTCCGCTTGCCGGATGGAAGGCGGAGGCGAAGCGGGCGGGTGCCGAGGTGCATCTCAAACTGACTGCGATCAGTGAGGAAGCGAAGCAACGTGCGGCGGCGATTAAAGCGATGATTTTCTTCACGGATGACGGTCTGATCAATGCCGACAAGCCGCAGATCTTTGCCAGCCCGGAACCCGGGGTGCTGGAGATGAAACTGATCATCTCTGAATACGCGACTGATCCCAAGACCAAGGAGCTGAACGGCATCTTGCAGACGCCGCTGGGATGGTCGCCGGATGGAACTGTAAAATCTTTTTCCTTGCGGGTAAAGCTTGCCGAATAAATCCAGTGATTAGTCCCGAACCGCGCAGGCAACCCCGAGGATTTATTGAGCAACCCTTTACGTATCATCATGAGCTGGAATTGCGCATCGAGACGCTGACGAATCTCGGCCAGGGGCTGGGGAGAATCGATGGCTGGGTGGTGATGGTGCCTTTTGCGCTGCCCGGCGAACTCGTGATCGCGCGTGTTCACCGGAATCACAAGAACTACAGTGAAGCGGACTTGATGCGCATCATCGAGTCATCACCGTCGCGCATCGAACCGCGCTGCCCGCTTTTTACAAAATGCGGCGGCTGCCAGTATCAGAACCTGGGTTATGAAGCGCAGTTGGTGTGGAAGCGCCAGCAACTGGCGGAACTGCTGAAGCACATGGCGCGGATCGAGTTTCCTGTTGAGGAAGTCATCGCTTCGCCCCGCGAGTTTGGTTATCGCTCCAAGATCACGCCGCATTTTCCAGCGCCCCAGGATGGAAAGATCAGCGCGATCGGCTTTCTCGAAGCCGGCAGTCGCACGCGCATCCGGGACGTGCCGCGCTGCGAGATCGCAATGCCGGAAATCAACGAGCGCCTGACCACACTGCGCGAAGAAATTTTTCACTCCGGTCCCGCGCGATACAAGAAGGGTGCTACTCTACTGCTGCGTGCCGCAGGCGGTCGCATCCTCACCGACAACAAGGACATCGCCATCGAGGAGGTCGAAGGCATACGCTTCGAGTTTCAGGCGGGCGATTTCTTCCAGAATAATCCCTTCATCCTTCCCGCGTTTGTCCGCCATGTCGCGACCGAGGCTTCGCAGCACGGAGCCGCGCATCTGATCGATGCCTACTGCGGAAGCGGGCTTTTTGCACTGGGTTGCGCGAAGCATTTTGCTGAAGTGACCGGGATCGAGATTTCCGCAGCCGCAGTGGCCAAGGCGGCTCACAATGCGTCAATCAATGGCCTGACGCACTGCAAGTTCGTTTCCGGCAGTGCCGAGCGCATCTTCGAAGGCATCGAATATCCTCCTGCCGATTCTGCGGTGATCATTGATCCGCCGCGTGCGGGCTGCAGTGATGATTTTCTCCAGCAGCTATTCCAGTTCGGTCCTGCGACCGTGGTTTATGTTTCGTGCAATCCCGCTACTCAAATGCGCGATCTTGTGAAATTTACCGAGGCCGGTTACGCGTTGAGCAAGGTGCAGCCCTTTGACCTTTTTCCGCAGACGAAGCATCTCGAGTGCGTCATGACCCTGATCAGAAGGTAGGTGGCTGGCCGCAAGAATTTACTTTTTGCCTTCTTCGGGGGTGACGTTTTTCAGCCAGCCCGCTTCCATGAGGGAGTCGAGATAGACTGCGTTATCCTGCGGCTTGAAAATCTTTTCGGCTTTGGAAATCCATTTTTGGGCTTCGTCGGCGTCAGGTAATTGGAAGGCGAAAGCGGCCTTGGTGAAATAGTAGGCCGGGGTGTCGTCCATGAAGGTAAATGCTGCAGATGTTTTTTCTGCATCTGCGACCTTCCCCTGTTTTAACTGGCAGACAATGATCTTGAACTGAACCAGATGGCGGACATCCTCACGTAGCTTTACGAAATCAACGAGCAGTTTTGTGAAGGCCGTTTCTGCCTCGGCATATTTGTGCTCGACATAAAGCAGCTCAATCTTGTTAAACTTGGGTTCGAACGCATCGGGCGTCAGTTTTTCCGCAAGTTCGAAGCATTCTCGCGCTTTGACATAGTCGCGTAGGGGTGGCGCCGTATAAATACTGCCGCGCACATTCGCGATGAGGGCGCTTCCTGGGGATATGGCATCGGCTTCATCAAGTTTCCGCAGCGCTTCATTACTCTGTTGCTTCTGCTGCAGCTGGCGGACTTCTTCGATCAATGCTTTGACGCGCGGATCAACTGACGATTTTGTCTGGGCCTGAAGCAAGGTGGCGCCAGCGAGGAATGCGAGCAGGATTCGAAAATGTGGCATGGAACAAAGTAAGAGACTATCCGTCTCCGACAAATGAAATATCTGTGATTCAATAAACGTCGCGCCGGTATCGCTTGGCCGTTTTCATGGCTTCGAGATAGGCTTGCGCCTGTTCGGGAGTTTTTCCGCCTTCCTTGGTGATGATGTCATGCAAAGCCTTGTCAACGTCGGCAGCCATGCGTGTGGCGTCGCCGCAAACGTAGAAAATCGCGCCGCGCTCCAGCCACTCAAACAGTTGCCGACTGTGTTCCAGCATCTGGTGTTGCACATAGAGCTTCTGCGTCTGATCGCGGGAGAACGCAGTGTCCATGCGGCGCAAGGTCCCGTCGGCGATGTAACTTTGCCATTCATCCTCGTAGAAAAAACACGTCGCACGATTGATCTCGCCAAAGAAAAGCCAGGCATCACCACTGGCGCCGGTGGCGCGTCGCTCCTGGCAGAAGGCGCGGAACGGTGCGATACCGGTGCCGGGTCCGCACATGATGACGGGAGTGTCATCATTCGGTTCGGGAAGACGGAAGCCCGCGCCGGATTTGATGAAGGAGGGCAGCGGGGTGGATTCGGTCACGCGATCCGCGAAGAAGGTGGAGCAGACGCCGTGGCGTTGCCGACCACGACTTTCGTAACGGACCGTGGCGATGGTGAGATGCACCTGGTCCGGGAACGCTTTCAGGCTGGAGGAAATCGAGTAGAGCCGGACATTCAGCCGGCGAAGAAGCCCAATGAATTCCGCGGGTTCAAATTTGGCAAATGGGTTCTCCAAGAGCACGTCTAACACGTCGCGTCCCCATTGGTATTTGCCCAATTCTTCCTTCTTCTCCGGTGCCGCGATTTCAAGCAGCTTGCTCTCGCCTGTCTTGGCCGCGACCGCCTTGAGGAGCTTGCCGTCGAACTCGGTGATCGCCGAAACTCCCGTCAGCACATTCCGGATCGTTCCTTCTCCGCCTTTTGGGTTTGGCACGGTCTCGTCGCCGGAGAACTCGAGTGCCTTGATGATGGAGTCCACAAGCGCAGGGTCATTCTGCGGCTGCACGGCGAGCGAGTCGCCCGGTGTGAACTCCATGCCGCTGCCGGAAAGATCAATCTCGTAGTGCCACGTGTTCTTGGCTGCGCCGGGGCCGGTAAGTTCATGCGCGTTTTTTAGGTGGGCGATGAAGGGATTTTTGACTCCGTAGGGAGATTTTGCCGATGCAGTTTCTTGGCTCATGAGAGTGGTGGAAACGGTAGGGAAGCATCCGGTGAAGTCAAGATGGCGGCTCAGGGCTTGGGATGTGTTTTAAAGAAGTCTCAAGCGGCACCGGTCACGAGTCAGGTTCATTGGCCATCGAGTCTTTTCATTTGGGCATTTCGATCTGTACCTTCATCGAGCTGATATCGACGCTGAGGCTGGTGTTCAACTTTGCGATTTGCATTTTCGCCACGTTTAGCGCCCAGGCTTCGAGACTTGATGAGCCGCTCGGGAGTGCAGCGGCAGGGATGACAGTTTTCCATGGATAGATGGCAGATGCGGGCATGTCGTCGATGTTGGAGAATTCGCAGTCGAGCCCGTAGATGCGGAGCACATTGCGCGGTGCTGGCTGGCCAAGTGCGATAACTTTATCACCTTGAGTGATGAGCACGGCATCAGCGGGTTGGGTGACGCTGAATCTGGCGATGCCGGAAAGTTCGAGCGCGCCGTCCTCGCGAAACTCAGCTTTGTCAATGGACGCCTTCTCGGTGCCGAGTGGCCTGGCATCACGGTTGAACCATTTGAGTTCGGGCGACTTCAGTGGTTTGAACTTGAGCAGGTTCAGACTGATGAGTGTGTTGATCGCATTGATGCAATGCCAGTTTTTTGAGTCCTTGTCGAGCACCTTCAAGCTCTCCGGTTTGATGTGCGGCAGGAAGAGCACCAAGGCCTGCGCCTGACGGCGCGCATGATACCAGACATTGGTCAGATGCAGGCCGTATTGCCAGACCGGAATCTGCGCCATCATGAACGCTGCGAGCAAGGTCGCGGCGACCATTCCTGATGGCGATGATTCATGGTGATCAGATTCTTCGGAGCGACGACGGCCAAGAATGAGGGGAAGCGCGAGCATGGAAACAAGCACATACTGGCTGACGGCAAGATAGCGCGGAGTCACGGCGCGGTGTTCCCCGATGTCGGCCCCTCTTTTGCTGACCATGAGCCCCACGCCGACAACATAAGCCGCGAGCGCCAGCCAGGGGATGGCCGCCCGCCATTGGGAGCGCGACTGCTTGCGGATGATAAAAATGAGCATTACCACGACAAAAATCACCAGCGTCGCGATGCCAAAAATCCGTGCTGTATCCAGCGGATGATCCACGAAGGGCGATCGCGCAAACCAGGTGCCGATGAACGCAAAGAAGAAGCGCACTGCCTGCAAGAGGTTGTCGCCTTCGAGCAGGCTGCTCGCGCCTTTCATCGCGTGGTCGCCAGGTTTCAGGTCATAGGCGTGGTGCGCCACATTGATGAAGTTGTGGAAGTAACTGGCGATCGTGACCCCGGCGATCGCGAGGACACCGGCGGCGGTGGTGACGCGTTTCTTGAGAGATGCAGAATCAAACAGAAGAATTAGCACCAGAAGCACCGGCCAGATCGCGAGACCGTGGGCGAAGCTGTGAGTTGCTATTTCTGCCAGAAGCACGGAGAGCGCGACGCGCCACGAGAATTTCTCATCACGCGGCGTGCCCAGCAGGAGCAGTATGCCCAGCAGGCAGGCGATTGGGATCGCTGTCCATAAGCAGCTGCCCCAGAAAAGAATTTGATAATGGATCGGTGAGAAGATCAGCAGATTGATCGCGAACATCAGGGGCCAGCGCCATTTTGAGTCGCCCAGCGTGCGTTTCACCAGCAGCCAGAGCAGCCAGGCATCGAGTAAGAAAATGAGAAAGATGAAATATTGTTCCCAGCGGAAGTCGCCGCCGCTGAGGTGTGTGAGCCCGATGATGAGCAGTCGAGGCACCACGATGCGATGCTGGATCTGCGCGGAGTAAAGATGATCGCCGAACTCGCTCCATGACATTCTCTCCGCGCGGAAGTCGTGCCACTTCTGGAGCAGGGGGGCATTTTCCCACATATCCCAGCAGCCCACGTCAACGGCCTTTTCCCGCACCAGGTTCGCTGTGAATAGGGCGGGCGAGAAGATCAGCAGGATCAGCAGCAGGTGTTTGAATGCGGCGGGCATGAACGAAGATGGAAGGCAAAAGCCCGCAGGCAACCGGCATTCATGGCTGGAGCGAGTGAGAGATGGCACGATGCCGCTGCCCCAATGGGCGCGAAGCGAATGTCCGCGCTCCCAATTCATAACAAGCCGCCTAATTCGACCTCCTACTTATCCCCGCTGCAGCGTAAACACATGTTGTTATTCAGAAGGCGATGTTGGAATCCACCAGCGTCTTCATAGCCAATAGACGTCGTTTCGGATTTCTTTGAATTCTGGCGGAAAGTTGCCATGCGCGGGAGTAAATGAAACGACCTGCTTGTATTTGTTGTTCCCGAAAATGATATCGCGCCGACCGTCGCCATCGAAGTCGCGATACTGCAGATCAGGAAACTCCATCCCGCCAAATAGCACTGGGCACTCAATTCGTTGTCCGCGATAATCTGCCCATACGTTCAGACCTGGAACTGACGAGGTCGCGCCTCCAAATGTCCACTCTGTATGAAGTCCGTTGCTCTCATAGGGATTGCGGTGAACCCACCAGAACTCACCAAGCCAACCGCCTGCCGCAACAGCGATTCCTATTGTGATAAGCTTAACAGTTCGGTTCATGAGTCTGAGTAGAACCTTAACGGAATTTTAGCCCCTCAAGGCGACCCGATCACTCGATCTACTCCATCCAGTTGGATGCCGGATAGCTGCCGAGTACCTTCACAGTGCTACCGTCCTTGTTCACTTCATTGAGCGCCTTTGTCAGTGATGGATCGTGAAAGTGGCCGGCGACTTCAAGGAAAAAGCGGACGTGATGATGGGAGGCGTTGTCATCGCCGGGAACGGGGCGGTTTTCGATCTGGCGGACATTGATGCCCTGCTTCACGAAAGCCTCGAGTATTTCCATGAGCGCGCCCATTTTGTCCCTGGTGGTGACCATGAGAATCGTGTTGTCATTGCCGGTGGACGGCGCGGTGCGGCGGCCGAGCACGATGAACCGGGCCTGGGAGTTGCTGTCGTCGATGGAAGGGGCGATGATCTTTAACCCTTGCAACTCCGCGCCGAGTGCAGTGCCGAGCGCAGCTGAGTTTGGATGCTCGCAGGCGAATGCTGCGGCCTGGCTGGTGCTGGGTGCCTCGCGCAACTCGGCCTCCGGGAAATTTTGCGCGAGCCACTTCCGGCATTGAGCAATGACCTGCGGATGACCGTAGATGTAGTCCACGCTTTCCTTGGGGCCGTTGGACATGAGCACGGTTTCTGTGTGCCAGAGTATCTGGGAGTAAATGTGCAGTGGTGAGTCAACGAGATGATCCAACGTGTGATGCACTGCGCCCTCCGTGCTGTGCTCGATGGGCAGCACGCCGTAGTCCGCCTCCTGGGCCTCGACGCGGTCGAATACGTCCTCGGTGCTGGCTTCTGGAAGATAAAGCACGCTGTTGCCGAATCGGCTGATGGCCACTTGATGGGTCCATGATCCTGCTGGGCCGAGGTAGGCGATGTGCAAGTTCTGTTCCAGTGCGAGTGCGGCGCTGATGATCTCGCGAAAAATGGCGCGGATTGATTTCTCCGGCAGGCGACCCTTGTTCTTCTTGTTGAGGTCGATGAGCTGGCGGAGCAGTTTTTCTTCGCGGTCCGGCGCGAAAATTTCCAGTCCTTCCTTGCGCTTGATCTCGCCAATCTCATGCACCAGCTCCGCGCGTTCGCTCAGGAGTTTCAGCAACTCTTGGTCGATGCGGTCGATTTTAGTGCGGATGTTTTCGAGTGGCATGACGTAATAAAGTGCCGCGATTTAGGGCGATGCGCGCTCCGCTGGAAAGAAGAAAATGCTTCCGACTTCCGATTAGTCTCAGACTGGCTGTTCCGCGGATTCTTCGATGTTCAGCGTCGGCGCTTCATCGGGCGCTGGTTGGGTGTTGGCATCGTGGGTGCCTGCAGTTTCCTCCGGCACGGGCAGCCTGACGCGGCGCAGTTCGGCTGAGTTGGGTAGATCATCCAGATGACGGATGCCGAAGTGATCGAGGAAGAGATCGGATGTCGAGTAGAGAAGTGGGCGGCCGGGGAGTTCAGCGCGGCCCTCGATCTTCACAAGACCGCGGTCGAGGAGTTGTTGCATCATGGCATCCACTGACACACCGCGCACCGCCTCGATGGCGGACTTGGTGAGTGGTTGACGGTAGGCGATGATCGCCAGTGTCTCCAATGCGGGCGCACTGAGTTTGGATGGTTTTTTGCCGGGATAAAGTGCTCGGCACCATTCAGCATATTCGCTGTTGGCGCAGAGCCGCCAACCGCTGCTGCGCTCAACCAATGTGAACGAGCGTCCGTCCTGCTCGTAGTGCGAGGTGAGGTCATCGATCGCGATGCGAATCTGCTCGTCGGTGATGCCTTCCATCGCGGTCTTGCCTTCGTCGGGCGCTTCGCCGGATTCCTTCGCGGTCTCCTTGGCCTCGCGGCCTGTTTCACGAATGGCGCGACCAATCTCGGCCACGGTCAGAGGTTCCTGACAGGCAAAAAGGAGGGCTTCAACGATGCGGACGAGTTCCATACGGGATGGCCAATGTGAAAGGGCGCGTGCAAAGTGCAAGGCGCTTTTGCCACGCTCAATAACGATTCGATGGCGTTTCGAGAATGCGTTCGCGTAAACTATGACTGGTTATCGTCGTAGAACGAGCTCCAGCTTGTCGATCTGCGCAGCCTGTTATTTTATCTCCCAGCAACCGCCTTCCTTCGTGCTGCGGGCAAAAAGGTGGTTGTAGGCGAGAACTGGGTAGCTCCAAATTTTTCCAGTCACAAGTGCCTGGCGCTTTAGCTCAGTGTATTTTGCGGGATCGGCCTTCACAAAGACGACTTCACCCTTGTCAGTCAGAGCGATAAGGGTGTCGCCGCTCAGGATCACCTGGCCGGGGCCGTAGCCGGACTGTTCCCACTTCACGTCTCCGGTCTTGATGTCGACACAAGCGAGCGGGCCTTCGCCGTATTTCTTGAAGCTGAACATCCCGTAGAGGTAACCATCCTTGATGACCGGTGTGCTCCAGTGGTTCGCAATTTTGTCGCCCTCCTTGCGCCAGAGTTCGGCAGCCGTGAAAGCCGAACCGCTCTTGCTGATCTTGAACGCACCCGCGCCGACGCCGTAGCCGGCGGAACAATATACGATGTCTCCCGATACCACGGGGGAGGCCGCAGTGCTCGTCCTGTAGGGGAAGGGTGCGCGCCACAAGACCTTCCCGTCCTGCGGGGTAACAGCGACCAGTCCGCTTTGGGTGAAAAAGATGCACTGATGAGTGCCGAGAATATCCGCAAGGATCGGCGTGGCATGGGTC
>JANNQW010000428.1:0-7137 GCA_031400955.1 Verrucomicrobiota bacterium | reverse complement strand
TGATCTTGATGCAGACGACCCTCTTGGTGTTCGCCATCTGTGCAAACATCGTCGTCAACCAACATGCGGGTGCCGCTCCGCTGTACGCCGCAGAACGCAAACCCAACTTCATCTTCGTCATCGCCGATGACCACCGCTGGGATGCGATGGGCGCGGTCCAGCGCGAGCACGGGGACAAAGGCCGCTATCCATGGTTTGAAACCCCGTCGCTGGACCGACTCGCCGCAGAAGGCGTCCGCTTCCGCAACGCTTTCATCACGCACTCGATCTGCTCTCCCGGCCGTGCAGGTTTTCTCACGGGGCAATACACTCACATCAACGGCGTGATGGACAACGAGACGCCTTTCCCGGCAACCGCAGTAACCCACGCGATCCTGCTGCGCGGCGCCGGTTACCGCACCGCCTACTTCGGCAAGTGGCACATGGGCGACCAGAAAGGCCCTCGCCCCGGTTTCCAGCACTCCGCCAGCTTCATCAATCAGGGCATCTATCAGGATTGCCCGATTGAAATCAACGGCGTGATGACTCCAACCAAAGGCTGGGTGGTCGATGTCAGCACGGACCTTGCCATCGACTGGGTCAAGGCGAACCAAGAGCAGCCGTTTTCAATGGTCGTCGGTTTCAAGAGTCCACACAACAAGCGCGGCGACACCAACCTCCCCGATCGCCTGCGCCATCTTTACGAAGGCAAAACCACCTGCCCCACTCCCAACGTGGCGCTAGCTGCCGTCTATCACAAACCGCTCACCGAAGAGGACAAGGGCAAGGAACGCGGCCTCTCCGCCAACGCCGTCCATCTCGACTACCTGCGTCACATCAAGGGCGTCGACGAAAACCTCGGCCGCCTTCTCGACACTCTCGACAACCTCAAACTCGCCGATGACACCGTCATCGTCTATTCCAGCGACAACGGCTACTTCCTCGGCGAGCGCGGCCTCGGCGACAAACGCGCGCTCTACGAGGAAGGCATTCGTCTTCCCTTTCTGGTCCGCTACCCGCGGTTGTTTCCGAAGGGAAAACTCATCGATGAGATGGTCCTCAACATCGATCTGGCTCCCACCTTTCTCGACTTGGCCGGACTTCCCGCCCATCCCGGAATGCACGGCACCAGTTTCAAGGAACTCGCCCGCGGCAATAAACCCGCCGACTGGCGCACCTCGTTTCTCGCATACTACCGCAAGGAACTCGGCGACACTCCCACCTGCCACGGCGTCCGCACAGACACGGCCAAGCTGGTGAAATATCCCGGCCATCCGGAATGGACCGAAGCGTTCGACCTTGCAAAAGATCCTTACGAATTAAAAAACCTCGCCGCTGATCCCGTCTTCACCGCGAAGCTCGAAGCCGAACTCGCCGCCCAGATGAAGGCATTCAACTTCACCGAGGCATCGAAAGTGCAGAAAGGCCCGCCGCCCGTCGAAGCCTCGCTCGTTCCCATTAAAGACGAACCGGGCTTGCCGCGCGTGCTCCTCATCGGCGACAGCATTTCCATGGGTTATACATTGCCGGTGCGCGAACTGCTGAAGGGGAAGGTCAATCTCCACCGTATCCCCGCGAACGGTGGCTCGACGAAATACGGCTTGGCCAGCATAGAGACTTGGCTGGGCAAAGAAAAGTGGGACGTAATCCATTTCAACTGGGGCTTGCACGACCTGAAGCATTGGAAGGATGGCAAGCTCGACCCTGCCGGCCCGCAGGTTTGCCCCATCGATGAATATGAAACCAACTTGCGCGCACTCGTGAAACGGATGCAAGCCACCGGTGCGAAACTCGTCTGGGCCACGACCACTCCCGTGCCAGAAGGCAGCGAAGGCCGCACGGCCGGCGAGGAATTAAGATATAATAAAGCCGCAAGCCGCGTCATGAACGAACTCGGAATACCGGCCGACGATCTCCACGCGATATGCCTGCCGAAACTTGCCGATTGGCAGCTTCAAAAAAATGTACACTTCAAACCAGAAGGCAGTGCCGGACTGGCCGCCCAGGTCGCCGCTGAGATCACAGCCGCGCTGAAGAAATAAGGTTCATCGTCAAGCAGCTTGGGAACGCAGTAATTGCTTGCTGCTAATGTTAAAAAGCTTGGCCCGTCTCTTGACACTATCTCTGTAACAGCACCTCACCCGCATGAATAACAGCGTCCACGCTTCCTTGCAGTGTCTTGTCCAGAAACGGCGTGTTCACGCTCTTTGACTTGATAAAATCACGAGCGAAAACGGTGGTCGCATTGGGATTGAAGACGATGAATTCGGCGGTTCCGCCTTCGACCACGGGAACGGTTTGATGGCCGATCAGGCGCCGGGGTTCTGCGGAATAACGTCGCACGAGCAAGTCCCAGCCCAGCTTTCCCTTCGAGATGAAGTAGTGATGCAGCGATGGCAGCGCGGTCTCCAGTCCCGTGATGCCGAAGGGCGCGCTGGCGAAGTCGTTGTTCTTCTCAAAAGGCGTGTGCGGTGCGTGGTCAGTCGCGATGACATCGAAAATACCATCGATCAGTCCTTGCAGCAGCGCGGCGTTATCCTCCTTGGTGCGCAAGGGCGGATTCATTTTGTAGTTCGTGTCGTAGTCGCCCACGTCCTCGTGATTGAAGATTAGATGATGCGGCGCGATCTCGCAGGTGACTTTGACGCCCTCTTCTTTGAAGCGGCGGATGGTATTCATGCCGCGCGCGGTGGTGACGTGCTGGATGTGAAGGTGCGCGCCGGTGTATTGCGCGATGCGGATGTCGCGATCCAGACAAATCTCCTCGCTGATGGCGGGGATGCCCTCCAACCCAAGACTGTAGCTCACGCTGCTTTCGTGCATGGCGCCTTTGCCGCTGAGTTCCATCGTTTCGCAGTGACTGGCGACGATCAGTCCGAAGTCGCGAGCATATTCCATGGCGCGGCGCAGCACGACGGGATTGCTCACGGGAAATCCATCGTCGGTGATCATGACCGCGCCTGCTGACTTCATCGCGCCGATGGCGGCGAGCTCCTTCCCTTCGCGGCCTTTCGTGATCGCGCCGCTGGTATAAATCGGAATGCGACACCGGGCGGCGGATTCCAGAACCGTCTTGACCACGCCTGCGTTGTCGATGGCGGGAAGCGTGTTCGGCATCATGACAAAGCCGGTGACGCCGCCATTGATCGCAGCTTCGCTGCACGATCTGATATTTTCCTTCTGCTCTTGTCCGGGTTCGCGCGCATGAACATGCACATCAAACAATGCGGGCAGTAATATCTTCCCGGTGCAATCGATCACCTCGCAATCTGGTGGAGTGGCAAGATTTGGTGCGACCCGCATGATGCGGTTGTTTTCAACCAGCACGTCAGCGCGCTGGAGTTTGGCGCTGTCTTCACTGGCGATGTCGCCGCCTTTGAAAAGTCGTTGCTTGCTCATAAGCCGACCTCCTCAATGCTGCCCGGCTTCAGCCAGTAGAGAACGCTCATGCGCACGGCGATGCCATTTTCCACCTGCTGGTTGATGAGGCAGCGTTCGTAAGTCATCACGCTGTCGTTGAGTTCAACGCCGCGGTTCACGGGTCCGGGGTGCATAACATAAATTCCAGTGTCGCGCACGCGCTTGAGTCTTTCATCCGTGAGGCCGTAGATGCGGTGATACTCGCCGATGCTGGGGAAGAAGGGAACGTTCTGCCGTTCCATCTGCACGCGAAGCAAATAGATGACATCGGACTTCCAAGCGAAAAGATCGTCCCAGTTGGTGAACGCCGCGATCTCCGCCGGGGTGTCGCGCGGTATGAGGGAGCCGGGTGCGAGCATCGCGGTGCTCATGCCCATGCGCCGGCAGAGCAGATTGGTCGAGCGCGCGACACGCGAATGCTGGATGTCGCCGACAAACGCGATGCGTGATCCGCGCAAATCGCCGCCAAAGACTTCTTTGAGGGTGAAGACATCCAGGAGCGCTTGAGTTGGATGCGCATGAAAACCGTCGCCGGCATTGATGACGGAGGCTGTGGTGTTTTTGGCAATCAAATTTGGAATGCCGCTCATTCCGTGGCGCACGACCACATAGTCAGTGCGCATCGCTTCGAGCGTCGAAATGGTGTCGAGGACCGACTCTCCCTTCACGACTGATGAGGTGTTTACGGAGAAGTTGATCACGTCAGCGGACAGCCGGCTCGCCGCGACTTCAAAAGACGACCGGGTGCGCGTGCTCGGCTCGTAAAATAACGTCAGCACCGTGCGCCCGCGCAGAGTCGGCACTTTCTTCACACTGCGCTTGAATAGATTCTTGAAGGGAACGGCATTCGTCAGAATGAAGTCGAGTTCCTCATCGGTGAGCGACTGGATGTCGAGCAGGTCCTTGCGTGGGGTCATCGTCGCCCCCCTTCTCGCACATAGACCGCATCCTCGCCATCCACTTCTTCGAAGCAGACCGAGATGCGCTGGTGGGGCGCGATCTTTAGCGTTTCACCGACAAAATCTGCATGCACCGGCAGTTCTCGTCCGCCGCGGTCGATTAGCGCCGCGATTTGCACCTGTTTCGGTCTCCCGTGATCGAGCAACTCATCCAGTCCCGCGCGCGAGGTGCGGCCCGTGTAGATCACTTCGTCGAACAGAATCACATGTTTGCCATCGAGATCGAAGGGGATGTCTGAGCCGACAAGCTTCGGCATCATCTCGAGGTTCTTCAGGTCGTCGCGATAAAGTGTGATGTCCACCCGGCCGAGCAACAGTGATTGATAGTATGGCTTCAGCAGCGCGAACACTCGTTCCGCCAGAGGCACGCCGCGGCGGTAAATCCCAACCAGCGCGAGTTCATCTCCAGGGCAGGAACTACGAATGCCTTCGGCAAGACGCCCGATGCGATGGGCTATGTCTTGTTTCGTGAGGATCGGAGCACTGTCCGGCATTAAAGCGGAAAGGTGCAGAGGAATGCGCCGGATGCAAGGATCGATCTCGCGCAAACGCGGTCGCGAGGCGGGAGAGCGGTCGCGGATTGCGTCGCCCGCGCCAGTTGACCCCGTTGCTTCATGCGCCATGTTCAGCATCTCTGATACCATGAAAAACACTGTCGCTTTCCACATCGCCGTGCGCGAGGTGTGCGAACGCGACGCGCGTTTTGCGCCGCAGGCTTATGGATTTCTCTGTGATGCGCTGGAGCACACCATCAAGATGCTGCATCGCGAAGATGTGGAGGACCGTCATGTGGCCGGCCCGCAACTGCTGGCCGGTTTCCGTGATCTGGCGCTGAGGGAGTTTGGTCCCATGGCATTTTTTGTCCTGCGCGAATGGGGCGTCACCTGCAGCGAGCATGTGGGGGAGATGGTTTACAATTTTATCAGCCTGGGCTATTTCGGAAAGAATGAGACGGACCGCATCGAGGACTTTTCCGATGGAATTTTGCTGGAAGAAGAGTTGACCAAGTCGTTTCGCATGGAGCGGCATTCGTAGTGAATGATATGGAATTGAAAATGATCGACGCTCCCGCACTGCCGCCGAATACCGCGCAACTTCACATGTTGGACAACGGTCTGGAGATCATCCTGGCCGAGGATCACGCGCATCCCGTCGCCAGCGTGCAGCTCTGGGTGAAAGCCGGCAGTCTGCATGAAGAAAATTGGACCGGGGCCGGGCTGGCGCACCTCGTGGAGCACATGATGTTCAAGGGAACGGGGAAACGTGGCGCGACGCAGATCGCGCAGGACATCCAGTCGCGCGGCGGCCAGGTCAACGCTTACACGACCTATAACCGGACGGTTTATTGGATCGACGGCGTGGCGGAGGAGGTGGACGGCTACCTGGAAATCCTGGCCGACATGGCGCGCGGATCGCTGTTCGACTCCGGAGAACTGGTGCGCGAGCAGGAGGTTATCCGGCGCGAGTTCGCCATGGACAATGACGATCCGCAGAGCGCGGTACAGCATTTGCTTCAGAGCACGGCGTTCCGCGTTCATCCGATGCGACATCCGGTGATCGGCCATCTTGAGATTTTCAATCAGGCGGGGCGTTCCGAAGTGGCGGGCTTTCACTCGAGACATTACGTGCCGAACAACTGCTTCCTCGTCATCGCTGGCGGCATTGATGGGGCTTCGGTTATTAAATCGGTGGAGAAATATTTTGGTTCATGGGAGAGAAAAGCCTACGAACCGATTGTCATGCCACAAGAGTCGGAGCAAACGGCGCATCGTTCGGCCCAGCGTGAGTTTCCCACGGAAATTGCCCGGCTCTCGCTCGGCTGGCATATCCCCGGTGATTCGCATGAGGACAAAGCGGCGCTCGATGTCCTGGCCTTCCTTCTCGGTGGCGGTCGCAGTTCGCGGCTGAACTTTGAACTGCGCGAGCGACTGGGCGTAGCGCACTATGTTGCTGCTGGAACATGGTCGGCGCTGGAGCGCGGCCTGTTCATGGTCGAGGCGGAGGCGGATGCCGCGGATCTCGAAAAAGCGGAGGAGGCCATTGCACGAGTTTTGGCAGAGATGCGGGCGAACGGTCCCAAGCCCGACGAACTCAGCAAAGCGGTGCGCATGACGTTGAGCAGTGCTTTGCGGGTGCGCACCACCACCAGGGGAATGGCGTCCGTGCTCGCGAGTTCGTGGCTTGCGGTGGGCGATCTCGATCATGACCGCGCCTATCTTGAGCGCGTGAAATCCTTGACGGTGGGCGACATCGTTTCCGCCGCTAAAAAATACATCGTGGAAGAGCGCTGCACCCGAGTTTCGTTGCATCCGGAAGGCACGCTGACGAAAATCACAAAAAACGGCGCGGTCACGAAAAGGGGCGTCGTGGAGAAATTTGAACTGGCCAATGGCCTGACGTTGCTGGTCAAACGCGATGACCGGTTGCCGCTGGTTTCGGTCCGCGCACAGTTTCTTGCGGGCGTCCCGATGGAGACGGAGGCCAATGCTGGCGCGACGCAGGTGAGCGCGCAGTGGCTCACGAAGGGAACGGCGCGTCGAAATGACGAAGAGATCGCCGCCTTGCTGGAAGATCGCGGCGGATCGCTCATGGCCAATGGCGATGCGCATCGTCTGTATGCGGGCGCGGAAGTCATGCGCGGGGATGAAAACCTCGTGTTCGATGTGATATCTGAAATTCTGCTTTCACCGTCGTTTCCCGCAGCCCATCTGCCGAAGATTCAAAAGCGACAGCAGGCCGCGATGCGGGAGGAACTGGAGGACCCGCTCACTGTCGCACT
>JANNQW010000427.1:0-3678 GCA_031400955.1 Verrucomicrobiota bacterium | reverse complement strand
GCGCCCATGCCGCATCCTTCACCGCCGGATTCGCGGGCCGCCGAGGCGGGACGAACGCCCAGTGTTCGGCATAGGGTGCACCGGCGGCGATCCATTGTCGCAGCAGCGCCTGCTCCGCAGCGTTCGGTCCGGGCTTGGCCTTGGGCGGCATGCGCTCATCCACATCGCTGGTGCTCAACCGCCCCAGCAGCGTGCTGGCCGCAGCGTCACCCGGCACCACAGCGGCTTCGCCGTCCTCATTGCGTGCGATGGCGCCAGCGCGTGTATCCAAGCGCAGTCCGCCTTTGCGCTTGGCCTCATCCGGACCATGGCAGGTGAAACAATACGTGGAAAGGATCGGGCGGATCTGCGTGGAGAAATTAGGCGAAGGTGGAACCGCTGCACTCGCGCCCAGAGGCTTGCCTTGCTCTTTGAGGAAGGTGATGTCCGCTGCGGAAAGTTTATCCTGATGGAACTTCATCGCGGACCTGCCGGGCAAGGTCACGGTGACCTCTCCGGTGGCAGGGTCATACGCTTTCATTTCACCCTCGAAGATCTTGGATCCGTCCGTGCTGGTCCAAGCGCGGGCCTGCACTCTGGTGACGCCCGAGAGCGTTACCGCGAGCAGACCCACCAAACCAATCCATATTTCCCTGTTCATCGCTTTGTTTCCTTTTGTTTACGGTCACCGACCAAAAAATCTTGCGTTGTGCACTTCGCTTCGATCTTCACATTCTCACTTATTCTTCAATAACTCCACCATGGCTCGACCCATCGCCTCACCGACGTCCATATAGACTTCGGCGTTGCCGCCGTAGTGACCGTTGCCGCCACTGCCTTTTACGGATTCACCCAGCGTGCCCTTCTTATAAAACTTGGCATCGAGCTTGTATTCCTTGGTCTGTTCGGCGCTCACGGGTTTGACTTGAAATGTGGTGTCGGCTGCACGCAGAGAGATCAGCAGCCCCTGGCCGAGAACGAGAAGGATCATCATCCACTTCATGCTTTGTTTTGAATTACTCATGGTATTGCGATCATTATGTCTGTTACATCCGCACCACCATCTGGGACGATCAAAAATGGCGATAGGGTGAGCTCGATGGATAAAAAAGGGTGCGTGCGCTCATGGGAAACAAAAAGTGCGTGCTGGTCATTATTTGCCGTAAGCCTTATAATGCGAATCCCCGCCCGAGAGCAGATAGGCTATCAAGTCCATCAACTCATCACGGTTCATTCCTGAGATCATCGCTGGCGGCATGATGGATACATTGGAGAACTCGATGCTTTCCACCTTGTCCACCGGAGCCTTGGTAACCTGGTTCAGATCAAACGGATTCGAGGCCACCCCGACTTCCTTCTCATTGCGAATGATGAGACGGCCATAGAGAGAGCCCCCATCCTTGAGTTTTACCGTGCTGGCCATGTATTGCTCGGAAATCGACGCGCTGGGTTCGCAGATGGCCACGAGAATGTCGCGCATGGAAAAGCGATTGCCGAGCGAGCCGAGGTCGGGCCCGGTATGGCCGCCTTCGCCGCCGATGCGATGACAGGCGATGCACAAGCCGGCGGCAAACATTTTTTTGCCGTTGGCAAAATCCCTGCCGCGCAGTTCCGGTTCAAAAAGCTTCATGGCGGTCTCGACCGTCCAGGCACCGGGCGGTCCCTTTGGCTTGGGCAGCTTGGAGAGATCGACGGTTGGGAGGTCTTGCAGCAAGCCTGCGAGCTGCTCGACATCCTTGGTCTCCAGTTGCGCGATGGCATCCTTGCGAATGGCGCGGATGTATCCGGCAAAGCTCTTGCCGCCATCTTTTGCGAGCGCTTCGTTGAGCCAGCCGTAGAAGTACTTGCGGTCATCAAGCGTCCATCCACTGCGGACGATGCGGAGGCAGTAGGCGTAGAAAATGTTCCGCGTGTTGGGCGTGTTGGCCATCATCTTCAAAATGGCCGCGCCGTATTCGTGGCGACCGAGCATTTCCTTGTCGTAACTCACCGTCTCGGCGCGCGTGGCTTTCATCAGCTCGATGGTTTTCTTTACCACGGTGGGAGCGTCGAGGTAGGCCAGCACGCGGCACAGTTCGGAGTTCACGGTGTCGTCCTTCAACGGAAAATGCGGATCGAGTTTGGCGATGATGGCTGCTGCTTTTTCCGCCGCAGGCTGGCCCATGCGCGTGAAGCAGAGCGCGTAGGCGCGGAGCAGCGCGAGCTGGTCTTCGGTCTCGATTTTTTCAAAAGGCACTTCACCGAGTTTGTCGAGCAGTCGCCCTGAGAGCGACTTCTCGCCATGTCGGCTCAGCGCGATGGCTGCGTAAATGGTGATTCGCGGATTCTTCTCCGCGAAGACCTTCTCACGCCAGAGCGCCAAGCCCTGATTTTCGATGGCGATGCGCGCGGCGTAGCGGATATGGCGGTCGGCGTGCGCGAGCTGCGACCATGCTTTTTCCACGGCTTCCACAGCGTTCGCAAGCCCCGGCCATCCCTTTTCCACAGCTCCCGCATTTTCGCTCTGAACATGCAGCTTTTCCAGCGAGTGACGCAGAGCCCGGAGTTCGCTGTTTTCGCCCAACGTGTGCGAGGGCCCCGATATGGTGCCGTTGTAGTGGATTCGATAAAGGCGGGATGCCGTCGTGCGCCCGCCGGTGACGAAATACATCGCGCCATCGGGACCAAAGCGCATCGCGGCAATGTTCAGCGGGCTGCCGTGGAGGAACTCCGTTTTCGTGCCTGTGTAAGACGAGCCGCTTTCCTGCATGTCCACCGTGTAGATCGAGCCGAATGTCCAATCGCAGATGAAGAGCTTATCCCGATACTCCGCTGGAAAATTCGCGTTATACCCAAAGCTGATCGCCGTCGGCGATCCCGGCCCGATGTTCACCACCGAGCCGAGGCTGTCCGCGAAGTAATCCGGCCATACGCCCGTGTTTGCCCGCCAGCCGAACTCCGCGCCGCTCGTGATGTGATTGATGCGCGTGGGGCGATACCACGGCGAGCCGACATCGAATTCCATATCGGAATCGTAAGTGAAAAGCTCACCCTCGCGGTTCAGTGCGAGGTCCACGGAATTGCGGAAGCCCGAGGCGATCATTTTCCAGTCCTTGCCATCGGGCGAAATCCGGCACACCCAGCCGCCCGGTGCCTTCAGCCCCACCGCGTGGCCCATCGGATCTGGGATTGATGGGATGAGCGAGTCCTCCTGCCACACCGGCGGCTGCACGGATGGCGTTTCCTTTGGTGTCTTGGTAAAATTTCCGCTTACAAGATACAGTCCCTTGCCGTCGGCGGTTTGAATGATGGAGTGCGCGGAGTGCTCGTAACCGACATTCAGTTTTTTCAGCAGCGTGAACTCGTCGAACTTGTCGTCGCCATCCGTATCCCTGATGCGATAGAAACCTCGCATGTTCGCCATATAAAGACTGTCGAATGCGTAAAGAAAGCCCAGTGCGCCGCCGACTTTGCGCGTTCCCCAGTCAATGGGCTCATAGGGAAATCCCGGTAGGCTCTCGACTTTGATTCCCGCGCTCTCAGTCGGCAGCGTCACGCGGAACGCGCCCTTGTCATCCTGGTCGGAAACGATGAGGCGGCCTTTGGGATCAAAGGCCATGGCCACCCAGGAACCTTGCGATGCCGGCACTTCGTAAAGCAGTTGAGCATCAAATCCTTCACGAAGCGATATGCCAGTATCCTTGTCCAAAACCAGCCGGG
>JANNQW010000426.1:0-9359 GCA_031400955.1 Verrucomicrobiota bacterium | reverse complement strand
TCATCCGAACGCCCTGGCTTGCCGCGAATGCGGAGCAGACCACAACTCCGGTTGGCGGGAGGACGCTGACACGTATGATGGCATCGACCTGCCGGACGATGAGTTCGACTACGACGAGTTCACGCGACGCGAGTTCGGTCAATCAGCGAAGCCTTCAGGGATGCGGACCCTTTGGTGGTTGGTCGCCTTGGTGTTGCTTGTCAGCCTTGTTGCCGCCATCATCCTCGGAAGAAACTGATGTTTGCCGGGGGCGGGCGTTATCCGGTGCCGTGCATCGCGGAATCCGATTTGACCGGAGGAAAGAAGACTCTACCATCCCTGCTCACACAGCACAAAAACGAACAGCCATCTCATACCATGCCCATCTCCATAGGAACCAAAGCCCCCGATTTCAATCTCAAGTCCAAGTCGTCCGGTGAACTCAAAGACGTGAAACTCAGCGACAATTACGGCCAGAAGAACACCGTGCTTCTCTTCTTCCCGCTGGCTTTCACCGGCGTCTGCACCCATGAAATGTGCGACATCACCGCCGGTCTCGGCCAGTTCGGCGGTCTCAACGCCGACGTGATCGGCATCAGCGTGGACAGTCCTTTCGCCCAGGAAGCCTGGGCCAGGCAGGAGAAAATCGGCATCACGCTGGTCAGTGACCTGAACAAGACCGTCACCGACGCCTATGGCGTGCGCTTCCCCGGACTGGCCGGCATCGGCGACACCGCCGCCCGCGCCGCTTTCGTCGTGGACAAGAACGGCGTGGTGCAATACGCCGAGCAGACCGCGACGCCGAAAGATCTGCCGAATTTCGACGCGGTGAAGTCGGCTCTGGCGAAGCTGGGCTGATCAGCGGTCAGAACATACTCATATCAAACCGGAGTCCGTGCGCACGGACTCCGGTTTTTTTGTCGGCGTCAAACCAAGCGCCGTCATAATTAATACTATTTGTAGGAAAAATTCAGCAAACAAAAAGTGGAAGGACTGACTCCATTCATACGTCATTCGCCGGCTGATCGGGCTTACTGCCGTCTCCGCGTCGATCTCTCTCTTCCTCTTCCGGGGATGGCTTCTGCTTGGTGACCCAATTCCCGCGCGAGTCTTTGCGGTCGCTAATAATGGCCATGTCCCATCGCGAATGCTTCTTCTTCGGGTCAATCCGGGTCCATCCGATCTGCTTTGCGTTTTCAGTCAGTGGATACCAGATAAAGCTTCCAATCGGCAGCTCAAGCCGATGGTAGTCGCCACCTGCAACAGGCTTGCCGTCCAGGAAAAGCGAACCTGCCTGAATCGCACTTCCATCAGCGCGCGGGAGTTCTTGAAGGAAGAATGTGTATGATCCGCATTCATAGATTCCCGGCTTCGGTTCCAAAGGGACAGAGGAAAACTTCTCTAGCCTCGCGCCCGCCGGAATTTGACCATCGGCGACCGTGGAAGCAAAAGCCCCGATGAGTAGAATTGTGATGAGTCTTTTCATGTGTCCATTCTCCTTTTCAGAATTAGTTTCACTCTTTCAGCTTTGCGTTGGCGGTGGCGGGTGGATACAGGGCCTTCAGCGGGCTGATGAAATTCTCCACGGCTTCCAGATGCAGCGTGGCCTCGGCGGGCTGGCGCGCGGCGAAGGCCTGACGGATGCCGGCGAGCGAGGCTTTGAGTTCTTTTATGAGTTTGCCGGCCTCATCTTTTTTTGATGAATCGGTTTGGTCGGGCAGTGCGGTCAAAAGCACGGGAAAGGCTTCGGTGACTTCATCGATGGCATCATAGGCTTTGTCGGCGACGCCGTCGCGCAGTTCCATGGTGTGCTGGTTGATCTCCGCCCACAGTCCTTCGAGCGTGGCCGGTGCCTGGATGTTTTTTCCACTGGTCTTGCCACCGCAATCGCAGAGCCATTCTGATTTTTTGCATTCGCCGCATACGGCCAGGTTGTAATGCAGGCGGAAGGTTTTGCCCTTGGTCGCGCCAGGCTCTCTGAGTTGCATGATGACATGGTAGTCCTTGCTGGCGGGCGCGGCTTCGGTGAGGAAGACATCGTCTTTGATCTCGCTGGTGAGCTTTTTGGGATTGCCGCGCTCTCCGGCCGTGACGGTCAGTTTGCGTTCGCCCACCGGCAGGGGTGTGCGGTCTTTGTCGAGGAAGCCGATTTGAAAGCGGTTGTCCTTGGTGACGGTGAACTCGGCGTTCGGCGTGTTCGGGGAATCAATGGCAATGACGCGTCCGCCCTTCGGGCCGAGGGTGATGCGCTCATGCGCGTGGAGGCTGGTGGCGAGGAAGAGCAGGGCGCGGTTCTTTCATGACGAATCAGGCAATTTGGAGATGTTTGGCAAGACCCAAAACGGCGCACGCACCGATCACGGGCATGAGGCCGATCTTGAAACGCTGCATGGCGATGAAGGCCAGCACGCCGAGGATGGCAACAAAGGCATCGAACCCTCCGCCCGCCGGCCACAGCGCGTGCGTGGCGAACTTCACGCCGAGATTGAGGATCACGCCCACGACGGCGGCGGTGATCGCGGTGAGGGCGGCGCTGAGACGTGGTTGCTCGCCAAGTTGCTCGATGTGCGGTGCGCCAAGGAAGATGAACAGGAAGCAGGGCAGAAAAGTCGCCCAGGTCGTGATCAACGCGCCCACCGTGGCTCCGGCCAGTGGTGTGAGCGTGCCGGGATGTTGCCAGCCGCCAACGAAGCCGACGAATTGCAGCACCATAATCAGCGGGCCGGGGGTCGTTTCGGCCAGGGCGAGCCCGCTCATCATCTGCAGGTGCGAGAGCCAGCCGTGAGTTTCAACGGCCTGCTGCGCTACATACGGCAGCACGGCGTAAGCTCCGCCAAAGGTGACGAGGGCGGCCTTGCTGAAAAACATTCCTTGCTGTGCCTGCGTGCTGTTCCATCCCAGCCACCACGCGATGGTGAAAATGGGCACCCACCAAAGCACGAGGCAGAGCGCGGTGATGCCGAGGGTGCGCGGCCAAGTTGCTTTCGGAACGGGCGTGAGTTCGATGGTGGGAGCGGTTTCTTTGGCCGCGCCGTGGCCTTTGCCCGCCGGGAATTGTCGCGGCAGAAGCCGGTTGCCGATGAAGCCGAGTAACGCGGCTGCAAAAATGATGATGACGAAGGAGATCTGATAGAAATAGATCGCGATGAAGGACAGCACGGCCAAAGCCCACAGCGTGGGAGTTTTCAGCGTCTTTTTGCCGATGCGCAGCACGGCCTCTGCCACAACGGCAATGACGGCACCGAGCAGGCTATGAAAAATCGCCGCCAGCCAAGGCAGGTGTCCGCCCGCCATGTAAAGCCAGCTCAAGCCGAACAAAATGAACACGGACGGCAGCACGAACAGCGCCCCGGCGGCGATGCCGCCCTTTGCGCCATGCAAACGCCAGCCTAGATAAGTGGCGAGCTGCTGCGCCTCCGGGCCGGGCAGCAACATGCAGAAGTTCAGCGCATGGAGGAAGTGTGCGTCACTGATCCAGCGGCGCTTTTCCACCAGCTCCTTGTGCATGATGGCGATCTGGCCCGCCGGCCCGCCGAAGCTGATGCAGCCCAGCTTGAGCCAGTAGCGCAGGGCATCGGCGAAGGTGGGCATGGCGGGGGGTGTGGCGGGCGCGTCGGTGCTCATGATTTTTTGCCGATCCTGCGCGTTCGTGTGGAGAGCAGGCGATGCAGTGCATCGAAGCAGTCGAAGCCGCGCGCCAGAATGTCGTGATTCGTCCAGCCCATCTGCGCCCAGCCGCGAAAGATGGCCAGCAAGCCCGCGCCTTCCTGCGTGCCATGGCGGCCATCGCCAAGATCGGCGTCGTGAATAATGGCGGCGACTTTTTTCAGCGCGGCATCCTCCAGCGAGAAGCGTTTGAGCAAAGTCTCAAACGTGCAGTCGTCCCGGTGATGGCCGAACTCCACGCCCACCATGTCATAGGGCAGCGCGTCGGGATGCTGTGCCGGATCAGCGGCAAAGACAAAAGTGGCCTTGGAATCAATGAAGCGCTGAATCAGCCACGCGGACCCGACGCGATCCACCTCCGGGCGTGGCCGCGTCAGCCAGATGCGTTTCTGGTAGTTGTTTGCGGAAAGCTGCTTCACTTTCGCACCTGCGGCTCCATCGCTGAGACGGCGCAGCAGCATCTCCACATCCGCCGCTTTCGGGCAGTCAAAGAAATCCACCTGCCGCACCGACTCGAAACGCGTGGCGAGCTTTTCCACTTCTTCGGGTGTTGCCTGTAGTTTCTTTCCTCTCGCGGGCAGCAACGGACGCGCCGCCTTGATGATCTCGTCATACTCAGCGGCACGCGCTCGCTGAAAAACCTCCACCAGTTCGTCATCGCTCACGCCATCGACATCCGCCGCGCGCACGAGAGTGGCGTCTCCACCCTGCTCGCGGATGCGCTGCCCAAGCCACTGGAAGCTTTCATACAGCTCCGGGCGGTCGGGCAGGACGGAGGCCGACGTTTTCAAGGGCACTGCGCCGAGACGCTTGAGCTGCCTCCACACCGACAGGCGCAAGGCTCCGCTTTTCGCGGGCAGGCTGTAGAGCAGCAGAAGCCAGGAGAGATCGGCCATGTGAAACAGGTGTTACTAGTTCGTAACGGCTGTTGCAAGATTATTGTTGACCCTTCCCCCATTTTCCGGCAACCTCGCCAGCATGAAACTTGCCCCGCTGCTTTTCACACTGCTCGCCTGTCTTCCACTGGCCACTTCCGCGCTCGACAACGCCAAAATTGAGGAGATCACCGGATTGAAGGGAACGCTCAACGAGCAAGAGAAGGTCTTCAAAGTCACCTACCCGCGTGGCGACCTCGGTGTGACGGTGGATGAATGGAAGATGCCCGCCTTCATGGGGCTGACGACCTGGGCTGCGTTCACCGAAGGCAAGGCCGCAGAGGCCATGGTCATGGGTGACTTCGTGCTGATGCAGGATGAAGTGAATCCGGTGATGAGCACACTCTTCGATGCGGGCATATCAGTGACCGCGCTGCACAACCACTTCTTCTTTGATGAGCCGAAAACGTACTTCATGCACATCGCGGGCGAAGGAAGCACGGAGCAGCTCGCGAAAGGCGTGCGCGCCGCGCTGGACAAGGTGAAGCAAATCCGCGCAGCCACCGCGCAGCCTGCAAAGTCGTTTGGCGGCGGCATTCCTGACAAAAGCTCGATCGCTGCGGCACCGCTTGCCGCAGTGCTCGGCGGCAAGCCGCAGGAAAAGGATGGCATGGTGAAGTTTGTGTTCGGGCGCACGGCGAAGATGGCCTGCGGTTGCGAGGTCGGAAAAGAGATGGGTGTGAACACTTGGGCTGCTTTTGCGGGCACGGATGACAATGCGGTGGTGGACGGTGACTTCGCGTGTCTGGAGAGTGAGTTGCAAGGTGTGCTCAAGAGCTTGCGCGCGGGCGGCATCAATATTGTCGCCATCCATCACCACATGACGATGGAAGAGCCGCGTTACATCTTCCTGCACTACTGGGGACGTGGAAAGGCTGCTGACCTTGCCGCCACTCTCAAATCGGCCCTGCAATCTCAAGCGAAATGAACCACCGCCAAGTCTTATGAAAACGACATCCCTGCTCCTCCTCGCACTCGCCATCGCTTCGTCCGCCATTGCTGACGGAGACGACTTCGACAAATCCTCCGGCGCTCCCGCCGGCTGGACTTCCACGATGACCGGGAGCGGCCAGCCGCGCTGGACAGTTGAGAAAGACGCCACTGCGCCAAGCAAGCCGAACGTGCTCAAGCAAAGCGGTGAAGCCGACTACCCGCTGCTGCTCAAGGACGGCACCAGTCAGAAGAACGGCTTTGTTGAAGTGAAGTTTAAGGCTGTGTCCGGCAGCGAAGACCAGGCCGCAGGCGTGATCTGGCGGGCGAAGGACAAGGACAACTACTACATCTGTCGCGCCAATGCGCTCGAAGGCAACGTGGTGCTCTACAAAACAGAGAAGGGCAAACGCTCCTCGCTCGACATCGTGGGCCGCAAGGGCGGCTACGGCGTTAAGGAACCCGTGGCACCGCAGCAGTGGCACACCCTGCGAGTGGACTTTGCAGGCGACACATTCACGGTGAAGCTCAATGGAAAGGAACTGTTCAAGGTGCAGGACACCACGTTCACCGACGCTGGCATGGTCGGCCTGTGGACGAAAGCGGACAGCGTGACGCTGTTTGATGATTTCAAACATGGTGCCGCGAAATGAAACGCATCTCCAACATCCTGCTCGCCGCAATGCTCGGCGGCCTGGGCAGTTGTTCCAAGACGCCTGATAAACAAAGCGTCGTCGTTTACACCAGCGTGGATGATGTGTTCGCGCGGCCTATCGCGGAGCAGTTCCAGAAGGCCACGGGCATCGAGGTGAAGCTGGTGCCGGACACGGAGGAGACCAAGAGTGCCGGTCTGCTGAACCGTCTCATCGCGGAAAAAGCGCGGCCACAGTGCGATGTGTTTTGGAGCGGTGATCCGGTGCGCGCAGGCATCCTGAAAAACAAGGGCGTAAGCGCCGCCTATGAATCGCCCGCTGCCGAGGGACTGCCGATGCAGTTTAGCGATCCGCAGCGGCATTTTATCAGCTTCTCCACACGGGCTCGGGTCATCATCTACAACACCAACCTCTGCCCCACCGGACAGGAACCGAAGTCCATCCACGACCTGACCGATGCGAAATGGAAAGGCAAAACATGCCTCGCCAACCCGCTCTTCGGCACCACCTCGATGCACGCCGCCGCATGGTTCGAGACGATGGGCGAGGACAAGGCGAAGGCGTTTTTCGCCGCGCTGACTGCCAACGGAGCGAAGATGCTTTCCAGTAATGGCGAAGTGAAACGTCGAGTCGCAGCCGGTGACTTTGCATTTGGCCTTACGGACACGGACGACGCTGTGGGTGCGATGCTTGAAGGGAAACCTGTGAATTTCGTGCTCCCCGATCAAGACAGCACCGGCACACTGCTGGTCCCGAATGCCGCCGTGCTCATCGCTGGCGCGCCCCATGCGGAGAATGGCAAACGCTTCATTGATTTCCTCCTCAGCGCGGAAACGGAGAAGGCGCTCGCCGCAAGCGAGGCCGCGCAGATTCCGCTGCGCTTCGGTGTGCCTGGTCCAGCGAAACTGCCGCCGCTCGACAAGATCAAAGCGATGACCGTGGACTACGCAAAGCTCGCCGAAAAGCTGGGCGTGCTGCAAAACGGCTTCCTCAAAGAATGGGTGGCAAAGCAGCCGTAACCTTTCAAGAGCATGGGCGCGAGCAGCCAGCCTTTCATTCAATCGCTGGTGCTCGCGTTGTTGGTCACCGGCGCGGGTTTTGGCATCGGCTGGCCTGCGGGTGTGGCGTGCGGCCTGTTTCGCTTCCGGCTGCGAGGCGCCATGCTGGTGGCAATGGCGCTTCCGCTGCTGATGCCGTCGTTTCTGTGGGCCATCGGCCTGTCCATGCTGCGCATGAATTTGGGACTGCGTGATGGCGCGCCGTTTTCCGGCCTGCTGGGCTGTGTGTGGGCGCAGGGCGGAGTGGCGGCGGGACTGGCGACGTTTGCGGCGCTGCTTTCGGTGCGGGGCATCACGCGCAGTCAGGCGCACGCGGCACTGCTCGCGGGCGGGCATCGCGTGCTGTGGCGTTTGTCGTTGCGGTGCGCATGGCCTGCGGCTTGCGCGGCGGCACTTCTGGGCGGGATGCTGGCGCTCAGCGATTCCGGCGCGGGTGTGCTGCTGGGATGGCGCACGGCGGCGGGCGAAATCCTCACGGCCTTTGCGGCGCGGCATGACTTCACTGAGGCCATGCGCTTGTGCCTGTGGCTCGCGCTGCTGGCACTGGTGCTGGCCGTGCCCTTGCTCCTGCGTGGCGCTGCGACGTTGGAATCGGCGCTGATAGGACGGGATGCCAGCTGTGGGTGGCGGCCTTCCTCATGCAACTTCGGCGATGCGGTGGGAGGGGTGCTTTCAGCCCTTGTCGCATGTCTCACCCTGGTGCCGCTGGCGGGTTTGCTCGTTTCGGTGATCCACGGTCTGTCACTGGCGCGGGCATGGCAGGAAGTGATGCGCACTGCGGGCAACACACATGTCTATGGCCTGGGTGCGGGCTTGCTGGCGACACTGCTGGCTTGGCCTCTCGCCGTGTGGACTGCGCGGAGCAAGCAGCGCCGTCATGTGATGCTGGGTGTCATGCTCGGGTTGCTGGCCTTGCCGTCCGTGTTGCCCGCGTTGGGATGGATTCGTCTCGCGAATGTGGCTCCTGCAGCGCTTGATGGATTGTTTCGCGGCCAGTTCGCAGTGTGCGCAGTGCTGGCGTGGCGGTTTCTGCCGGTGGCCTTCGTGCTGGTGCTGCGGCGCTGGACGGCGTTCTCCCCCTCGTGGCTGATGGCGGCACGAGTGCATGGTGTGCCCGCGTTGACTTTCTTCCGGCGCGTGGTCGTGCCTCATCAGGCATCGGGATGGCTGCTGTCGGTCATGGTGTCCGGTTTGCTCGCTTGCAGTGAGATCAGCATCACGCTCCTGCTGCATCCGCCGGGAGAGGCTTCGCTGCCGCTCGCCATTTTCACCGTCATGGCGAATGCACCCGATGCGCTCGTGGCGGCGCTGTGCCTGCTGTATCTTGCATTGATGGTGCCGCCGTGCTGGATGGCACTTCACCTCCGCCAAGACCTATGAACTGCCTCCTCGAAGTTTCGCGCCTCACGCATGGCTACGGTTCCACGACCGTGCTCGCTGATTTTTCATTGGCTCTGGGAGTTTCGGAACACCTGGCGCTCATCGGCCCTTCCGGTTGCGGGAAATCCACGCTGCTGCGCCTGATCGCCGGTCTGGAATCGCCAACACGTGGCACGATCTCCATGGAAGGCAGCGTGGTGACGGATGGCTCTCGCATTCTCGTCCCTCCGCATCAACGGGGCGTCGCGATGGTGTTCCAAGACCTTGCCCTGTGGCCGAATCTCACCGCGCTGGCGAATGTGGAACTCGCCCTCGCCTCCGTCTCATTGACGCGGCATGAAAAGCACGAGCGAGCGGAGAAAGCCCTCGCATTGTGCCGCATCGGCGAGCTTGCTCAACGCAAACCCCGCCAGCTCTCCGGCGGCCAGCAGCAACGCGTTGCACTTGCCCGTGCTATGGCCGTCCGGCCAAGACTTATGTTGCTCGATGAGCCGTTCACGGGTTTGGATGATACGCTGAAGGCACAACTCATCCACGATGTGAGAGCTTTGTGCGCCCTGCACGACATCACCCTGCTTGCAGTGACCCATGACCGCGCGGATGCCGCCGGGCTTGGCTGTGCAGTGCGGGAGATGCAAAATCAAGGCGTGGCATTCACCGGATAGCTCAATGCGTGTGGCCAGCATGTCCATTCAGACCCTGCCATCCCTGCCAGGCCATAAAGGCGGCGAGAAGGATGAGGAGCGCGCAGGAGATGT
>JANNQW010000425.1:0-2021 GCA_031400955.1 Verrucomicrobiota bacterium | reverse complement strand
GACGAGGACGAAACATCCGCGTGCGTCACCTGCCGGGATTAGCGAGGATCAGCGATGATTAGCGGTTCAAAACCGGATTCCGAATTCATGCCATCCACCGAAAACCTTGAAAGAATGCCACCATCCGCCCACGCTTCCGTGAGCATGGCCGAGGTAACGCAATGGCTCCAGGCTCTCGACGCGGGCGATCCCCAGGCCGCCGGGGAATTGCTGCCGCTAATCTATGACGAGTTGCGCCGACTGGCCGCTGCCAAGATGGCCGCGCTGCCCCCCGGTCAGACCCTGCAAGCCACCGCGCTCGTGCATGAAGCGTGGCTTCGCTTGTGCGGTGAACAACACACCTGGCAGGGCCGTCGGCATTTCTTCGCCGCCGCCGCCGAGGCCATGCGCCGCATCCTCGTCGATCAAGCCCGCCACAAGCAGAGCCTCAAGCAGGGAGGTGCGGCGGATCACCTGCCGCTCGATGGCATCGACGTGGCTGCGGAATCCCCGCCCGAAGATCTGTTGCGCATTCACGACGCGCTGGATCGCCTGGCAGCGCACGACCCCGTGAAGGCCGAACTCGTGAAGCTCCGGTACTTCGCCGGGTTGCGCATCCCCGAGGCCGCCGAGGTGCTCGGCATCTCCGCCACGACCGCCAAGCGGCATTGGACTTTCGCCCGCGCCTGGCTGTTCGCCGAGCTCAAACGCGACGGCGGCGGGTGAGGTCAACGACTTGGGGAACCGAAGTTGATTGGCCACGAAAGAGCGCAAAGAACACATAGGGAGAGGGGCTGGAACGTGGTTGTCACGTGCGCTGTCTGAGCGCGCGTCGTGGAATCCGTAGCAGCCGACGTGAGGAGGCTCATTCATCAAATGCGCCGCCCGGAATTACGATGAGTTTGAGCCTCTCCCGTTGAGCGGGATCGGCTGCCACGAAAGCTTTGATTCTTCAGGCAGATTCTGACCCGCCTGGTTTGGATGTCAGCCCGATGGCCGCGGAGACCTGACGCGTTTCACTTTGCGGTCTTGGTGTTCTCTTGTGGCCAATTTCGGTTTTCTGCCTGAAAACTTTTTTCAAATTCGTGGTCCTTTTTGCCTTTGGATTACGTGTATCTCATTAGACCACTGATTACCGCACCATGAAATACTCCGACGCCGAAGCCATCTTCCACCGCGCGCTCGAACTGAAATCGCCGGACAAGCGCGCCGGCTTCGTCCAGGGGGCCTGCGGCGATGACGCCGAACTGCTCGCGCAGGTCCAGGAACTCCTCGCCGCCCAGGTTGGCGCCGAGGACGCCTTCCCCACCGAACCGGGTGATCGCACGGAGTTCGTCGCGGTGTCCGAAGGCCCCGGCACGGTGATTGGGAAGTACAAGCTCCTCCAACAAATCGGGGAGGGCGGTATGGGTGTCGTGTACATGGCCGAGCAGACCGTGCCCTTCGACAAACGCGTCGCCCTCAAGATCATCAAGCTCGGGATGGACACCAAGGCCGTCGTCGCCCGGTTCGAGGCCGAACGCCAGGCGCTGGCGTTGATGAACCACCCCAACATCGCGAAAGTGCTCGACGCCGGCGCGACCGACACCGGCCGCCCGTACTTCGTCATGGAATTGGTCAAGGGCGTGCCCATCACCGAGTATTGCGACAAGCAGAAACTCTCCACCAAGGAACGGCTGGAACTCTTCATCCCCGTCTGTCAGGCCATCCAGCACGCGCACCAGAAGGGCATCATCCATCGCGACATCAAGCCCAGCAACGTGATGGTCGCGCTGTTCGACGGCCGGCCGGTGCCGATGGTGATCGACTTCGGGATCGCCAAGGCCACCAACCAGCGGCTGACGCAGCAGACCGTGTTCACGAACCTCGGCCAGTTGATCGGAACGCCCGCTTACATGAGTCCCGAACAGGCGGAAGGCAGCCAGCTCGACATCGACACGCGCAGCGACATCTATTCGCTGGGCGTCCTGCTTTACGAACTGTTGACCGGTTCGCAGCCGTTTCCGGAGAAGCAACTGCGGAGCGCGGGTTGGAAGGAGATG
>JANNQW010000424.1:0-11585 GCA_031400955.1 Verrucomicrobiota bacterium | reverse complement strand
CGCGGTCATCACGGATCAAGGCGAGACGTTGGAAGCAGATCGAATAGTATTTGCCATCGGCCACAGCTCGCGGGACACCTTCGAGACGCTTCATCGGCGCGGCGTTCCGTTTGAAGCGAAACCGTTTTCCATTGGCGTGCGCATCGAGCATCCGCAGTCACTCATTGACCGACAGCAATACGGCAAGTTCGCCGGTCATGCGAAGCTCGGCGCCGCACCTTACAAATTTGTCGCGCGCGATTCCAAGGGGCGCGCGGCCTATTCGTTTTGCATGTGCCCCGGCGGCCTGGTCGTGGCTTCCTCGTCGGAACCGGGCACGGTCGTGACCAACGGTATGAGCAGCTACGCTCGCGCCGAGTCCAATGCCAACGCTGGCTTTATGGTCGAGCTTCGGCCGGAAGATATCACCGGCGATAGCGTGTTGCGTGGCATCGAATTCCAACGCGCCTTGGAGCGCAAGGCCTTCGCGCTCGGCGGGGCGAATTATCATGCGCCCGCGCAATTACTGGGAGATTTCATGCGCGGGAAGGCCAGTGTCGGTCCCGGCAAAGTGCCGGCTTCCTACGAACCGGGAGTAGTCTGGACCGATTTACGAGAGGTGCTGCCTGAATTTGTCTGCCAGACCCTCCGTGAAACCGCGCGCGTGATTGATGGCAATCTCCCTGGCTTCCTGTTGGACGACGCCGTTCTGACTGCGGTGGAGACGCGCAGTTCATCGCCCGTGAGGATTCCGCGTGACGACACCACACTCGAATGCGTCGATGTGAAGAATTTCTTTCCCTCAGGTGAAGGCGCAGGCTATGCTGGCGGCATCGTTTCCGCAGCTGCGGACGGGCTTCGGGTGGCGGAGCGTATGGTGGCGCGGGCGGGGTGAATGGAGTGACCATGCCAGAAGTGGCACGGCGATTGCTTAGAATGAACTGCGCACCCTCATGTCCATTCACGCTGGACTTGCGTTCTGATTGAGCGCACAGGATTGAACGCTCCGACGTATCGCCGCAGCGCATCAACTCGCATGGAAGCTTCTCTCGCCAGCAGATCCACCGACCTCGCCGCACCGGAGGTCTTGGGAGGTCTTGCGGGCTACCGGTCACTTGACGGGGTGTATGACGAAATGATGGATGCGAACGGTGAGGTGCGACCTCACTGGCAAGTATTTCACGAGATCATGAAAAACTGCGGCGCTGCCGCGTTGCGCTCGCGCCAGGAGACGATCAGACGTTTGCTGCTCGATCACGGTGCGACCTACAATGTCTATCAGGATGCCAAGGGGGTGAGCCGCCCCTGGGCTTTGGATGTGCTGCCATTGATCATCGCTGCTGATGAGTGGCGCAAAGTCGCGTCCGCCCTCAGTCAGCGCGCGAGATTGCTCAACGTGATCCTCGCTGATATTTACGGCCCACAACGATTGTTAAGAGAGGGATGGATTCCTCCGGCGCTGGTTTTTGCCAACTCCGGCTATCTTCGCACCGCTCATGGCGGCAGTCAGGCTGAATCGAGGTTCCTCACCAGCATGGGAACGGATTTGGTGCGTGGAGCCGATGGTGCGTGGATGGTTCTGGCCGACCGCACCCAGGCTCCCTCGGGCATGGGTTATTCCCTCGAGAACCGGCTCGTGATGTCGAGCGTCATGCCTGAGGAGTTCGGTGCCTGCGGCGTGCAGCGCCTGGCAGCGTTCTTCGATCTTGAAAGGGACGCGCTGCGTGTGCTGGCACCATCGCGTCGCGGCACGGCGTCGGTGGTGTTGCTCACGCCGGGTCCGTGGAACGAAACTTATTTCGAGCATGCGTTCAAGGCGCGCTATCTCGGGTTTCCCCTGGTCGAGGGAGCAGATCTGACGGTGCGCGGAAGGCGGGTGTATTTGAAAACGCTGGAGGGCTTGCGCCGGGTGGATGTGATCGTGCGGCGGGTGGATGATGTGTTTTGTGATCCGTTGGAACTGCGGGCGGATACCACGTTGGGCGTGTCCGGTCTGGCGGAAGCGTGGCGCAGCGGCAATGTAGCGTTGGTAAATGCACCGGGATCGGGAGTCGTGGAGACCCCTGCGCTCCATCCTTTCCTGCCGGGACTGTGCCGTCATTTGCTTGGAGAGGAACTCGCAATGGCGTGCGCGCCGACGTGGTGGTGCGGCCAGCATCGCGAACTGGAGATGGTGCTCGCCAAGCCCGATCGTTGGGTTTTGAAGCGCGCCTTCGTTCAAGGCTCGCGTCAGCCGGTGTTCATGGCTGAACTTGATGCCAAACGCCGCAGCGAAATGATCGCGCAGGTCAGGTCCGAACCGCATGCTTGGGTCGCCCAGGAGTTGCTCGATCTCTCGACCACTCCGGTCTGGGTTGGCGATCAGGCGCAGCCACGCAGCTTGGTCTGGCGCGCGTTCTCTGTCGTCGCCGGTGATGTTTGTCATGTCATGCCCGGCGGACTCAGCCGCGTGAGCCCGGATCCAAACCGATTCATGATCACCATGCAGAGCGGCAGCATTAGCAAGGACACCTGGGTGATCGCCGACGGTCCGGTGAACACTTTCAGCTTGTTGCCCGCACCTTCATCGGCGGTGCTTCGTCCCGCGCGTGCGCCCGGCGGTGTGCCGAGCCGGGTGGCGGATCATCTTTACTGGTTGGGACGCTATGCGGAACGACTCGAGTTAATAGTGCGCGTGCTGCGCGCGACGGCACTCCGGCTTGCTGGCGAGCGCTCCGAGTCGCAGGAGTCCGAAAGGCGGGCCTGCGCCAGTCTGCTGGGGAAGCTTCCAATCATTCCGGCGTCACGCGGCGCGCGTCAGACGGAAAGCGCGTGGCTTCGGCAGACACTCCAAGCGCTGGCGACCGATGCCGAACACGAGGACGGCATTCCCGAACTGCTCTTGCGACTGCGCTACAATGCATCCGCAGCGCGCGACCGGCTTTCCGACGACATGTGGCGTCTCTTCAATCGTCTGGAGAGTCTTGCCAGCATGAAGCCATCGCGTTCCCTCGTGGTGCCGGATCTGCTGGGGATGCTCGACTCTCTGGTGCTGGCGCTTGGTGCCTTCGCTGGCATGGCGATGGAAAACATGACGCGCGGTCATGGCTGGCGTTTTCTCGAAATCGGACGTCGCGTGGAGCGTGCACTCTCGACTCTTGAGATCACTGCGGCCAGCGTTGAGGTATCTGCGGACAATGACGCGGTGCTCACGCCACTGCTGGAGATCGGCGACAGTTCGATGACTTATCGCCGTCTGCACTTTGCCAAGCCGAAGGTGGAGCCAGTGCTTGATCTGCTTTTACTGAACGACGCCAATCCTCGTTCCGTGACGTTCCAGTTGCAGGCGCTGGCGCGGCATTGTGCGCCGCTGATTCTTGCCGGCCAGTCCGCCGATGGTGGTCGTGAGAAGGAGATCGTGGATGAAATGCTCTCTACTCTTTCCAGTCTCAACCTGGCCGGGGTAGGCGCAGCTGACGCCGCAGTGCGCGTTCTTCCGGATTTTTGCCGCGGATTGCATTCTCGCCTGGAAGAACTCTCGGAGGTTTTATCAGGCCACTATTTCAGTCATTCCGCGAGTAGCGAAAGATAGCCATGCGATTTCACATCACGCATCAAACGGACTGCACTTACGAGAGTCCTGTCTCTGTGGGACACTACGCCGCCCATCTCGCGCCGCGGGATCTGCCGTTTCAGGAGTGCCCCTGGCAGGAGATCATCATCAGTCCGAAGCCCACGGAGCGCGCGGTGCGGGTGGATAGCTTTGGCAACAGCGTGACTTACTTTGAAGTGACCGGGATGCATCAGAAACTCTCGGTTGTTTCCCGCAGTCTGGTCGAAATGCGTCCATTGGTGCCGTTGGATCCGTCGGCGACACCTGCTTGGGAAACGGTGCTTGACACCTGTGGCAACGACCGGTTTGACGCAGCCTCTGCAGCACAGGAATTCGTGTTTGCATCGCCTTTTATTCAGCCTGCGGTCGAGTTTGCCGCTTATGCGTCAGCGTCATTCACTGTGGCGCGTCCGATACTCGAAGGCGCATGTGATTTGAATCACCGCATCTTCAAGGATTTCACTTTCGATCCCGCGGCGACTGATGTGGCGACCTTGGTGGACAAGGCTTTTAGCCAGCGCCGCGGCGTCTGTCAGGATTTCGCACAGATTATGATCGCCTGCCTTCGTTCGATCGGACTTCCGGCGCGCTACGTCAGCGGTTATCTGGAGACAATGCCACCGCCAGGAATGAACAAGCTCATCGGTGCCGATGCATCGCACGCCTGGGTTTCCATCTGGTGCGGTGAGCTGGCGGGATGGGTCGATCTTGATCCCACCAACAATGTGCTGCCGTCATCACGGCACATCACGGTCGCGTGGGGCCGGGATTTCAGTGATGTCAGTCCGTTGCGAGGAATTATGCATGGCGCTGGACGGCAGAAGCTCCACGTGTCTGTCGATGTCAAGCAGGACGTAGAGGCCTGCGATTAAGTTATTTTTCCAGCGAGTCTCAGGGCACTTCTTCGCCGGAGCCGGTGTAAATCCATTTCACGACCTTGCCATCGCGGATGCGCGCTTGTGCGGAGGTGTCAAAGTCGCCAAACATGGTCTTGGCCGCGTAGTCGACGATGACAGTATAATATTCCTGACCGTTGATTCTTTCGACATTAAGACTGCCCCATTTTTTGATATTGGCCGGTGTGATTTCGGTGACTTTACCCGCCTTCATACTGGCCAAGAGCAACGGATAAGTGCCATCCGGATTACGTTCGGGCCTGTCCCTGCGCTCGGTCGGTCTCGAATTCGTAGCGACTTCCGGGGTGCTCTTCACCAGCTTCTTAAAATTATACTGCCGGCGGAGGTAATCGACCATTGAGGGCTTCCATCGTTCGTAGCCGTCGGTGAGTAATTCTTTAAGGTTGGTATCGCTGAGTGCTACCTCCACACGTGCGGGAGAAGTCGGGGCGGGTGCAACGACTATGTTGTCACCATTCTGGTCGAGCGCATAGACCTTGCCGCCCGAATTGACTTTGGTGCGAAAATTGTTGCCATCCCTGGATGCAATAAATTCCACTTCTCTTAAGAGGGTGACTTCGCGAGGGAATGCTTTTTTCGGTATTTCCTTCCAGCCTTTAACGACCTCTTCGATCGGTGGGAACACGGGAGCCTGGAACTCGTCGGGATTAATCTCTTTTTTAGGTGCGTCGGTTACAATTGCCGGTTCAGGTTTGGGAGTGGTCGTTGGCTCTGGCATCACGGGCGTGATCTCTGGTGTGATCACAGGCGTGATCACAGGCGTGATCACAGGCGCTTTAATTACCGGTCTGCTGTCTGGAATCTTGAAGTTATCAACTGGCGTCTTTGTCAAAGGCTCTGACTCTCGTATTGGCGCGTTTTCAGGAAGCGTCTTAAAATTGGCCCAGTCTTCAAGTCTGGGATAGGTGTATCGGTAGCCATAAAATCCAGCGAGAAGCGCGAGTATAATGATGCCGAAAGTTTTCATGAACGGGTGATTGAGATCAGTAGAGGTTACGACGTGAATCGCAATTTGCAATCATGGCGTCAGGCGTGGAAAAAGTAACTCAGCAGGTGGAAATAGAGCGGCGCCGAGAAGCAGAGCGAATCCATCCGGTCCATCATTCCTCCGTGACCTTCGATCAGTGTGCCCCAGTCCTTGATACCCCGGTCTCGCTTGATGGCTGACAACACCAGTCCGCCGAAAAACCCGAGGAGGCACAAGACCAGTGCCATGACGAAGGCCTGCCAGGCATTGCAGGGGGTAAGCCAGTGCAGTGCGGCACCGAGCAAGGATGCGCTGAGCACGCCGCCGATGAGGCCTTCCCAGGTTTTCTTGGGGCTGAGCGCGGGCGCGACGGGATGCCGGCCGCAGAATTTGCCCCAGACGTATTGCAGCACGTCGCTGCCCTGCACGACGATGATAAGGAAAAGGATGAGGCCTTCGTTGCCCAGCGGCAGTTTAGGAAAGGGTAGGTGCAGCATCATCGGGATGTGGCTGATGAAATACACGCATATCATCAGTCCCCACTGGGTCCGCGCAGCTCGCTCGAGAAAATCCGTCGTGTCACCGCGCAACACCATAATGATGGGCAGCACCACGAAAGCATACACTGGTATCATGATGGTGAACATCCCATACCAGTTAGTGTAAACGAGCCAGTATTGATAGGGAAGCACTAGGAAGAATGCCGCAAACAGGCTGCGATGATCCGCATGGCGCGTGGGTGTGGCGGTGATGAATTCGCGCAGTGCGAGAAACGAGAACAACGCAAACACGATGGCTCCAACCCTGGGCCCGGCCGCGAGCGTGCCGACCAAAATCACGACCATGATCCACCAACTGTTGATGCGTGCGTTCAGATTGCTCACCGTGGACTTCGCGCTTTCTGAATTTGCGGTCTTCCCGAGGATGAATCCAGCGATGCTGGCGATGGCGAGCACGCCGAAGACCGAAATCAGGAAACGCTGTGTGAGTGGATCGAATAGTTTCATTGGTGGGCATGCGGCATTAGGTTCAACACTGCGTCGCGCGTGCGCTTGAGGAAGTCGGGCTTCTTCTCCCCCGGTTTCAGTTGCATCGGGGGACCGAACACCACGCTGCTGATGAGCGGGATGGGTAGGAGATGTCCCTTTGGCAGGATGCGGTTCAGATTCTGCAAATAAACCGGCACCAGTTCCGCTTCCGGAACTTTTGAGGCCAGATGATACAGGCCCGCTTTGAATGTCCCGATCACTCCATCAAGACTGCGTGTGCCTTCAGGAAACAGAATCAGCGAGTGACCCGCGCGCATCGCTACGGCCATCTGCTCGATGGGGTTGTCCTGCCGGGTGATGCCCTCTCGTGCGATGAGCAGCGAGTTGAATAGGTCAACGGCGATCGCCCGCGTCAGCCGGGTTCGGTCCCAGTAGTCACGGGCGGCAACAGGCCGTGTGCGTTCGCGCATCACATGCGGCAGCGCGGCCCAGAGCGTGGCGAAATCAAGATGGCTGCCGTGGTTTGCGAAATAGACCCGGAGTTTATTCGATTGTTGTTCGCAGTCCACCCAGACGGGATTGACTCCCGTGATGAGCTTGGTCAAAAAGGCGGAAGTGGAGCGGAGCATTTCAAGCTTTTGCTTTGAGTTCGCGCGCGATCAGTGACAGCCGCCGCACGCAAGTGATAAGACAGCCGAAAATGATCACAAGCAGCGCTGCGCGCATCACTTCCTGTGCCGGTTTGCCATCGTGCCGTAGCCAGACTTCCGCGATGCTGCCAAGGCACGCGAATGTCAGAACGGCCATGCGATGTTGTTTGGCCATCGGGCCGATGAAGCTTTGACTGCCCGTCAGCGTGCCTCCCAGCGCCCGGATGTAAGCTGTCATCACCGATAGCACCGCAGCCACCCAGCCCAGCGGAATACCCCAGAGCTTCACAATCCATTCGTTGCAATAGCCCGCCGCCATTAAGAGCAGGGGATCAGCGATGCGATCGGGCACTTCATTGTAGAGTCCGCCCACCGGCGATTTCATCCCGCCCTCGATGGCGACCATGCCGTCGATCAAGTTGCATAGCAGGCGGAGTTGGATGCAAGCCGCGGCACTGAGCCAGAGCAGGGTCGCGGCCACTTTACAGCAGGCCGCACTTGCAGTCATCAAGCAGACCGCGCCGAGCACGGCGAACGCGATGCTAAAGATGGAGATGGCGTTGGGCGTCAGTCCGGCGTTTTTCGCCCGGTTCGCCAGTGCGGCGGCCCAGGCGGTATCGCGTGATTTGAGCTGGCGTCGCGCGCCCACGGTCGTCGTATCCTCCGGCATGGTGATTCTGTAGCACAAGAACGACCGCGCAGGCAAACGAGGATTGCACTTTGCGCCCTGCGCTTTGTGCCTATGCTCGCACCATGTCCGATTCCCCGCCGCACCGGCTCTTCCTGCTCGATTGCATGGCGCTGCTCTATCGCGCGCATTTCGCGCTCATCAGCAAGCCCATTTTCACCAGTGACCGCGTGAACACCTCCGCGCTCTTTGGCTTCGCTAACACCGTGCTAGATATTTTGCAGAATCAGAAGCCGACGCATCTCGGCGCGGCCTTTGACACCCAGGCGCCGACGCCGCGGCACGAGATGTTTCCGCAATACAAGGCGCAGCGCGACGAGATTCCGGAGGATCTTGCGCTGGCGATTCCAGCGGCCAAGCGACTGCTTAAGGCGATGCGCATCCCGGTGCTGGAAAAGGACGGCCTCGAAGCGGATGATCTCATTGGAGCCGTGGCGCATCAGGCGGAGGCACGCGGCGATTTTGAAACTTTTATGGTCACGCCTGACAAGGACTTTGGACAGCTCGTCAATGAGCGGACGAAAATCTACAAGCCGGGTCGCGCTGGTTCCGACGTGGAGATTCTCGGTGTTCAGGAGATTTGTCAGCGCTGGGGCATTGAACGTGTCGATCAGGTCATCGAAGTTCTCGCGCTCATGGGCGATGCCAGCGACAACATTCCCGGCATCAAAGGCGTGGGCGAGAAGACCGCCGTGAAACTCATTCAGAAATTCGGCGATGTGGAAACGATGATCGCGCGCGCTGACGAGATCGAAGGCAAGCTCAAAGACAAGGTGAAGGAGGGTGCCGAGGCTGCGCGGCTTTCGCGCAAGCTGGTCACGATCATGCGCGAGGTGCAGGTGCCGGTGATGCTTGATGAGATGAAGCTCGATGGATTCGATGACGAGGCATTGAAGGCAATTCTCGTGGAGTTTGAATTCAACGCGCTGGGGAAGCGCTTGTTCGGCAATGATTTCAAAGCAGGACGGGGGAGGCAGTTGGACATGGACAGCAAGATGAAACCGTCCAAGCCGCAAGAGATGGCCTTCGGCGACGGCGATTTGTTTGCCGGTAACACGGGCTTCCAGCCTGTGGGTCAAACGGGCGTCACGCCTGTTTCCACAAACGAGAGTTCAGGCAAGATGCCTGAACTATACGCAGGCGGGGCGCCCGCGTTACTCACAATCCGCGACGTCCCGCATCATTACGAAATTATCCGCACTCCATCGGAACGCGCCAAATGGTTGAAGAAGCTTTCGCAGGCGAAGTCGTTCTGCTTCGACACCGAAACGGACAGTCTGGACACCCATGCGGCGCGTCTGCTCGGCATCGCGCTGAGCGTGTCGCCGCACGAAGCGGCCTATGTCGTCATGCCGCCAGAACGTTCTGGTGTGATGGAAATCCTCGATGAGTTCCGGCCTTTGTTCTCCCGAACGGACATCGAGAAGACGGGGCATAATTTAAAATTCGATCTCTGCGTCTTGCTGGCTCACGGACTGGAAGTGAGCGGGCCATTTTTTGATTCGATGCTGGCGCACGCGCTGGTCGATCCCGATCAGCGGCACGGCATGGATTTTCTCAGCCAGAGTCTGCTGGGTTATGTGCCGGTTTCGATCACGGCTTTAATCGGCGAGAAGAAAGGTGCGACCCCGCAGCGCAGCATGGCGGACGTTCCAGTGGAGCAACTCGCGGAATACTCTGCCGAAGATGCCGACGTGACGTTGCAGTTGGTCGAAGTGCTGCGCCCCAAGCTGGAGGAGTTGCATCAGCATCGGGTTTTCTACGGCATTGAGGCGCCGCTGTTGCCGGTGCTGGCGGACATGGAACACGCGGGTGTGAAAATCGATGTCGCCGCACTCCACGAGTTTGGTTTGGAACTGGAGAAGTCAGCAGGAGTGCTGGCTCAGAGAATTCAGAGTTACACCGACTGGCCCTTTAATTTGAATTCGCCGAAGCAGCTTGGCGAAGTGCTGTTCGATCATCTCAAGCTGGCGGAGAAGCCGAAGAAAACCGCGACCGGCCAGTATCAGACCAACGAGCAGACCTTGCAGACGCTGGAAGGAACGCATCCCATCATCAAGGACATCCTCGATTACCGCGAGGTGACGAAGCTCAAGAATACCTACGTGGACGCGCTGCCGGAGACGGTGAACAAACGCACGGGCCGGGTGCATACGACGTTCCATCAACTCATGGCCGCGACGGGTCGCATGGCATCGAGCGATCCCAACTTGCAGAACATCCCCATCCGCACCGAGCAGGGCCGCGAAATCCGCAAGGCCTTCGTGCCGGAGAAGGAGGGCTGGGTCTTGCTCAGCGCGGACTACTCGCAGATTGAACTGCGCATCATGGCCTCGCTCAGCGGCGACGAGGCCATGGTCGAGGCCTTTCAGCGCGGGCTCGACATCCATCTGGCCACCGCAGCCCGAGTTTTTGGCGTGCCTTTAACGGAGACCACGCCGGACATGCGCCGCACTGCAAAGATGGTGAACTTCGGCATCATCTACGGCATCAGCGCCTTCGGTCTGGCGCAGCGTCTCGGCAAACCAAGGCAAGAAGCGCAGAAGATCATTGATCAATATTTCGCGCAATATCCCGGCGTGCGGGAATACATCGAGCGCGAAGCGCAGGACGCGCGCAGCCGTGGTTATGTCAGCACACTGACGGGCCGCCGACGTTATCTGCGTGACGTCAACTCCGCCAATCAGACCATCCGCGCCGCCACCGAACGTGTGGCCATCAATGCCCCCATCCAGGGCACTGCGGCGGACATGATCAAGATCGCCATGGTCAAGGTTCACACCGCCCTGCGCGAAGGCGGATACGAGACCCGGATGCTGCTGCAAGTGCATGACGAACTGCTTTTTGAAGTTCCCCAAGAAGAAGTCGCCAACGTGACCCCGTTGATCGTGCGTGGCATGAAGGAGGCGCTGCTGCTTCGGGTGCCAGTGCTCGTAGAAACTGGGGTCGGGAAGAATTGGCTGGAGGCTCATTAACTGTTCCCCGTTGTAAATCCGGCCACCTTGCTATGGTTCAGGCGTCCTCCGCATGACCATTTCGATCCCCAAAGAAATCCGCCCCGGCGAAACCCGGACAGCGATCGTGCCGGAGCACGTGGTGAAACTGGTGAAACTTGGGGCCCGGGTCGAAGTGGAATCCGGCCTTGGGGTGCAGAGCGGGCGACTCGATGAGGTCTATGCTTCAGCCGGTGCCATCGTGAATCCGGATCGTGCGGCACTGCTCGCGCTCGCAGATGTCATCCTGCAACTGCGCAAACCGTCGCTCGATGAAGTGGCGATGATGCGGTCCGGAGCGGTGCTGGCGTGTTATCTCGATCCATTTCAGTCGCCGGAATTGATTAAATATCTCGCTTCGCGTGGCGTGAGCGCAATCAGCATGGAACTCATTCCACGCACCACGCGGGCGCAAAAGATGGATGCGCTTTCCTCACAGGCCAGTCTGGCGGGCTACGCTGCAGTGGTGCTGGCGGCGGAGCAGTCGGACAAGATTTTTCCAATGATGATGACGCCCGCAGGAACGATCATGCCGGCCAAGGTGTTCGTCATCGGTGCGGGCGTCGCCGGATTGCAGGCCATCGCCACGGCGAAACGGCTCGGCGCGAAGGTGGATGCTTATGACTCAAGGCCCGTAGTCGAGGAGCAGGTTCGCTCGCTGGGCGCGCGGTTTGTGAAGATCGACGTGGGCGAGACCGGGCAGACCAAGGACGGCTACGCCAAGGCGTTGAACGAAGAGCAGATCCAACGGCAGCGCGAGGCCATGAAGAAAGTTTGCGCGGACTCCGATGTGGTCATCACCGCGGCGCA
>JANNQW010000423.1:0-2703 GCA_031400955.1 Verrucomicrobiota bacterium | reverse complement strand
AGGCAAGAGGCAGCAGGCAAGAGGCAGGAGAGTTGATTAGGAGTGACTCTTAAGTTTTGAGGCGAGGGAGGTGAGCATGCGTTCGATCTCGATGATGAGAGATTCGGCTTTCGCGAACGAATCTGCAGGGATGTATCCGAGACGGGTGGCAATCTCCAGATGGGTGCGCAGTTCGTATACTGAGCCCCGGGAAATGAACAGAAAACGGATGTAGTCCTGTGTGGACTGCCGACCATAGCCTTCAGCGATATTCGCGGGCACCGAGACCGCTGCGCGTTTGGTCTGATCTGCCAGACTGTAAGTCTCCTCTTTTGGAAAGCCTTTGATCAGTCGGTAGACATCTTCCACCAGCACCATCGCTTTCTGCCACACGATCAGTTCACGAAATGATTCCATGCACCTATTAGTTGAAACTGTTTTACTCCTGCCTCCTGCCTTCTGCCTCTTGCCTTTTCTGAAGCGGCACCGCCCGCCGCTTCCGTTTCTCAAACCGCAGCGATTCCGTGTAGCCGACATCCTTCGCCAGCGCGATAGCCTTGTCGAAGTCCGCGCCGACTTCTTCTGGCGCATGAGCGTCGGAATTGATCAGCAGCGGCACCTTCGCGGAGAATGCTATTTCCAGAAACTCACGCGCGGGATACATCTCTTTCACATCTTTTCGCAGACCGGCGGTGTTGATCTCGAACGCGGTGCCAGTGTCTGCCAGCGCTTGGATGACTGGCTCGTAGAAGCGGCGCAAATCACCTGCGGGCCGGTGGCCGAACTTCTTAGGCAGATCGGGATGGGCCATGAAATCGAAGAAGCCGCTGCGGATGGCTTTTTCGTAGAGGCGGAAATACAGGGCCCAGATATCCTCGACACTGCATTCGGTGAATTTGAAAAGGTATTTTGGATCGTCCACCGCCCAGTCGTGGGAGAGGTAATGAACGCTGCCGATCAGGTAATCAAAATCCGCTTGCCCACTGAGCTCCTCGATCCATTTCTCGCCGCCCTCCAGGTAGTCCACCTCCAGGCCGAGGCGGATGGGCAGCGTGGGGAATTCCGCCCGGGCTTCCTCCACCATCTCTAAATAGCGGGGGAATTCCGCCCACTTCATACGCCAGTCATCGAAGTGTTCCCGCATCGGGCTGTGATCAGAAAAGCCCAGCTCCGGCAGGCCGAGCCGCTGGGCCGCAGCCGCGTATTCGCGCGGGTGCCCCCGAGCGTGCTGGCAGAGGGGGGTATGGGTGTGGTAGTCCGGGGTCACAAAATTATTAAAAAATCCTTGCTGAACAGGGCAAGCTTCGTCTACTCTCACCATCATGTTCAAGAAAATCCACCTCCTTTTCGTATTCGCATTCGCCCTTCCGGCGGCCAGTTACGCTCGCGGGCCTTTTGATAATGGCGACTACAGCCAGTTCTTTGATGAGACAGGCATTTATCAGGTGACGATGCGCTTCAGGAACGGAATGGGGTTTGCGCAGTGGGGCACCAACGTGGCACTCGCGGATTCCACATCGTCAGCCGGTGGTGACACTGGCACTGCTCGCAATGCCTTCTCGTCATCCGTCAAAGTCGGTTCACCGATTGATCGCTCCGTCATTTATTACAAGGGCATCACCTTTGTGGGCAATGCCACCGGAGCCGTGGATCACGCGCGAAAAATGATCACCGGTATCACCAACGGCAGCAGCAATTTAACGACAACCTCCACGACAGCCAGTGCTGCTACTGATGGGAGTGCTGGCGTCAGCGCCACTACGAGCATCGTGAATAACGGTTCGACCAGTTTAAATTGCAACACAGAATTTACCGCGACCATCAACCAGACGGCACCAATTCTGAAGTTCAACGGCACCGGAGAACTGAGCGTCGCGAACCAAAGTCTCACTAATTCCCTCTCTGGAGCGCTTCAAGCTTTGATTGCGTTGATTCCGACTGCCACCGACGCAGCAACCATAGCTGCGATCAATCTTGCGATTACTTCAATCCTTTCCAACACATGGGGCACCGATGCTGCTGGCAATCCAGATGGCACAAGCGTCCCTGCGGTGGTCACCCTTCAAGGCATCTCCGATAACTCTGATACGGTTTCCATGCATGTGTTTGGGTCGAGGATTTTCCAATCCAGCAGTCGATAAGATTAGGGGTTTGCGGGAGATTTTCCAGTCCCCTGATTTCAACCGCACGTAATTTTTGTGCGGTTATTATTTCAATCATGCGTCGTCCAGCGAATTTGCCCGGCTTTACTCTGATCGAGCTATTGCTGGTGATGATCATCGTGGCACTGCTGGTTTCCATCAGCAGCTTGGCTTTTGGATATTTGAGGGATAAAGCGACCAACGCCGTTTGCATCTCCAACCTCCGTGGGATTGCTACGAGCTTGACCGCTTATTTACAGGATCATGATTACATCTGGCCCCAGGTTCCAGAGAGCGTGTTTGCCCGCGAACAGGATGAGTCGTTGTGGTGGGAAGTGAACATGCGAGAATACGGACTGGCCAGAAAGGATTGGATATGCCCGGCTGACGTGCAACAGAAGCAGACTGGACGGGTTGAGAACAAGGATGAATATATCAGTTCTTACGCAGTGACGCTTTTCGACGAGTTTCCCCAGACCGCATTTCGCTGGAAGCAGCCGTGGGTGATTGAGCGCGCCAGTTATCACAACTCGAAGAGCGGACCCAACATGGTGATGCCCGATGGAAGCATAGCCCAAGGGCT
>JANNQW010000422.1:0-16609 GCA_031400955.1 Verrucomicrobiota bacterium | reverse complement strand
CTGCGCGTCGTTGAGCAGGTCCACCGGATTCTGAAGGAAGCAGGAGAGGACACCCTTCTCGGCGTCGTCGCTGTAGGGCAGCGCACGGTTGATGTCCGAGAGCGGATCGCGTGACACGGCTCGCAACGGTGCGCCTTTTTGCAAGGGAGGACCGCCGGCTGCGGAATTGGAAGGCGTGATGGTCTCGGCGGGCTCGGGCATAAAATAGAACTGATGTTATGCGATGTGGCGCGTGATGCGCAAGACCGATTGCTTGTGAATTGTTGTGAACAAGCGCATGGCGAAATTAAATGGTGAACAGGCTTGATTATTTCGCGCGCTGTTCAGGTGCTGTCAGATCAAGCAATTGCGGATGGTCGCAGTTCACATCCAAGAAAAAGCGACGGTCGATGACCGTCGCCTTCACATTGATTGTTACCAAGTCTGCTGGAAAGCTTATTCGCTTTTCTCAGCGGCGTCTTCTTCCTTCTCCTCTTTGGCGCCTTCGGAAAGGACCGTGAGATTGATGGTGCATTCCACCTGTTCGTGGAGCTTGACGGGAATCTCGAATTTGCCTGTGCTCTTGATGGGCTTGTCGAGAACGATCTGATGCTTTTCCAATTGGGCTTGGGCGGGGCTCTCGGCCACGGCTTTCAAAATATCGAGCGTCGTGATGGAACCGAAGGCCTTGCCGCCTTGTCCGGTGGCGAGGGTGAGCTTCAGTTTCAGGCGGCGAAGTTTCACGGCCAGTTTTTCGAAAGCTTCCAGTTCGGCGGCTTCGCGAATGACGCGGGCTTTTTTCAAAGCTTCGAGGCTGGCCATGTTGCTCTTGGTGGCTGCGAAGGCCTTGCCCTGGGGCAGCAGGAAATTCCGGGCAAATCCGGCGCGGACTTTTACCAGGTCGCCTTCAGCGCCGAGATTGTTAACTTTTTCCTTTAGAATTACTTGCGTCGTGGCCATAAAAACGGGGGATGAGTTTGGGGGCGGTGAGTATACATGCGCTGCCGGGTGTGTCAACAATTGCATGGTTCTTGGTTCTTGGTTCTTCGTTTTCTGGTTCTGGGTTTTCGGCCTTGGTCGCTGAACAAGCATCATCTGCACTGGAAACCGACGGGCCACGGTGGATCAGGACGAAGAACCAAGAACCAAAAACCCCTACGGCTGGCTGCCCAGCCAGAGCAGTCCTATGACCGATAATCCGTCGCGGATCGTGCCGTCGCGCGCCATTTCGATTGCTTCCTCCAGCGACACGCGTTTGACCGCGATCTTTTCGTTGGCATCGGGCTGGGCGGCGGCAAATTTCAAGCCGCGCGCCACATAAATGCAGGCCACCTCGTTGGTGGTTGAGTTGGAAAGCTGCACGTCCTCGAGGATCAGTTCGTAATTGGCCGCGATTATGCCGGTTTCCTCCAGAAGTTCCCGCTTGGCGCAATCGAGCAATTCCTCACCTTCCGGGCAGCCGCCCTCCGGGATCTCCCATTCGTAGCTGTGATGGGTATAGCGATACTGACCCACCAGCCAGGTGTGGCCAGCCTCGTCTAAAGGGATGACGCCGACTGCGCGATTCTTGAATTCAACTACACCATAAATGCCGGGGCCTCCGCTGGGGTTGATGACCTGATCCTCGCGCACCCGGATCCAAGGGTTGTCGTAGGTGACTCGAGTGTTGACGGTGGTCCAAGGATTTTCCATTGGAAGTGGGGCGTTGAAGGTTCGGGTGCGCGATCTGCACGTTATTGTTTGTTCAGATTACTGAAATGAATGGGCAATCTCCAGCGAAAAACGCGGCAAATTGTCGGTCAATGGAAGAATTCTATCCGCAGATTCACGCAGATTTCACAGATGCTGAGAGTGAGTAAAATCTTAATTCTGCTCGAATCTGCGTAATCCGCGGATAAATCAGCTTGCCTTAGTTGTTCTCGTCAAAGTTCCGCAACCGTCGCGCCACGCCCTTTATCACCTCGACGGCGAAAAAGGGGATTTCGTGAATCATTAATACAAAGTGTTTCACCGTGACCGGGATGAGAACACAGTCCGACTTCGCTATGGCGGTGGCGCTGCGCTGGCCACCTTCAATCACGGCCATTTCGCCGAAGAATCCCTCGGGTCCGACGACCTCGACAGGCTTGCCGTGGACGCGTAGTTCGACCTCTCCCTGTTTCACGATATACATCTCACTGCCTGGCTGACCTTCTTGAAAGATGATGCCGCCAGCAGGGAAGGACTCGGGCTGCGTCTGGGACTCGAAGATGTTGGGGATTTTCATGCGATCCTTTGTAGCATGGATCGTGTTCGCGTCACGTCAAATGCCGTCCCAGCATGAACTCGATGTGCCGCTCCACGATGTCGCCCATGCTGGCGCTTTCGGCGAACACGTTGGTCTCGTGCAGCGCGCCGAGTTCATCCTTGAGCTGCACGACTTTCTCCGGCGGTTCGGCGGGATTGTGTTTCATGCAGCGGAACAGCGCGCGCAATCGTGCCTTCTCCGCGAGAAAGCGCCGTGCGAACAGGGTGCGTTCCTCATCCTGGTATTGCTGCACGGTCTCTTCATTGAGCAGTTTGGTGACAAGATTGACCACGGGCAGGTTTTCCTTGTAAAACTGCGGGCGGTAAATGTTCGCGCGGCCTTCCCACGACTGCTGATCGAAGTCGATGGCCCGGACGCGATACTGCACCTCTTCAAAATCAGGGGTCATATCAACGACGTAGTTGTAGCTCCGCATGTCGCCCAGCAGGCGGATGAAGCAGCGCTCGCTGAATTTTACGAACTCCTTGGCGATGCGGACGCGGTTGAGATCGGGACGCTGGAAGTGATCGATGATGAACGCGTCACCCGGCACGCCCGCGATGTGTTCCTCGATGAGCGTGTCTTCATGCACGAGATAGCTGATGCGGTTGGGCGACAGCACGTGTTCCATTTCCAGACCGTAGATGCGGGAGGCGTCGGCCACCTTGAGGTAAAAGTGGTCGTAGTTGTCGTTGTATTCATTGACCACACGGATGCGAAAAGGCTTGCTGTTGCCGAACTGGCAGAAGTCCACGCGCTCGACGTAGAGGTGCGGCACGGCCTGGAGGTCGCCGGTTTTTAGCAGCGAGTAAATGCTGGTGAGCTTGGGCCAGAGCTCGCGCTGGGCCACGGTGTTGTATACGACCGTCTCCCAGAGCGTGCCCTGGCCATTTTTGTCGTGCAGCGGATAGGCGTTGGAGAAATCCCGCAGGTCGCGATAAAGCGCCGGCAGCGGCGAGAGCCGGGCGTAATGGCGCAGGTAGCTGTGGAGTTCATCGGACACGCCGATGAAGGCTTTGCGCTGGGAAATGGTGTTGAGAGGGTCCGCCATGACCCCGCATAGTATCCGCAAATGTCTTGTCAGCACGCGGAAGCGTGGCATAATTGGCACTTGTGACCGGCTGGAAACCAGCACTGACAGTTCTAAGTCTCGCGGCATTTGTGTCCGCGCAGGATCTGCCGTTGCCTTCGAGCGTCCCGCCGCCGGGTGCCGGCACCGGCTTGGCGAAACCCACGATCATCGTCAAGCCACCGGTGGCCAAACCCGTTGCGAAGCCGCAATTGGTGACCGCACCGGAGCTTGCGCTCGCGACCATGGAACAGGCGCTGATCGGGGAGCAAAAGCGCCAGCAGATCGCCGCCGCCGCGAAGCGGGGCGATGTCGCCGCCTTGAAGCAACTCATCGTCATGGCGGGTCCAGTGGACTCCACCTTGCTGAAATCCCCCAAGCCGCCCGTGGTGCCGGACGGTCGCGTGGCGCTCATCGGAATGGATGGTGGTGCAAAGGTCGGTAAGAGTCTCGATCAATTTTTTGGCGCACCGCTCACCCCGGAGCGAGAGAAGCAGTTGTTCGACGCCGTCAAGACTCAGCTGGCAGGCGGCAATCCATCCGCGATGGAAGTGAAGGTCGTCGCCTGGTGGCCGGAAGAAGGAGTCATGGCCGTGACGCTGGCGCCGCGTTCGTAGTCCGGCGTTCGCTAATCGCGGCTTCGCACAGGCCGTTTGCAATTGATCTGCGACGCGCTAAAGCGCGGACTACCAACAATGACCTGCCCCAAGAATATCGCCGCCATCGGCCACGAAATCGCCATTGTCTGGGACGACGGCACAGAAAGCTTTATCGGAACGGAAAAACTTCGCGCAGCCTCGCCGAGCGCGGAGAATATCGGCGAACGCGACTTGCTCGGACGACAATTCGGCGGGACAGACCGGAAGGATTTTTCCGGCGTGACGGTGAAGAGTTGGAACTTGATCGGCAGTTATGCCGTGCAGTTTAATTTCAGCGACGGACACAACACCGGGATTTATCCGTTCGATTATCTGCGCTCGCTTGGAGCGTAAAGCAGGCGATGCGTCTCGCGATTTTGCTTTGCAGCTGGCCAAAGCCCTCTAAGTTCAGCCGCTCGCAGGCGAAATCACCTTTACTTAATGAGCATCCAACGAGCGCTACTATCCGTGTCCGATAAAACGGGCCTGGCCGAATTTGCCAAAGGCCTCGCCGACCTCGGCGTGGAAATCATCTCCAGCGGCGGCACCGCGAAATTTCTGAAATCGAAGAAGATCTCCGTCATGGAGGTCTCAGACTACACCGGTTTTCCGGAATGTTTCGATGGCCGCGTCAAGACGCTGCATCCGCGCATCCACGGCGGATTGCTTCAGAGGCGCGATCTTGAGGAGCACCAGAAGCAGGCCAAGAAGCACGACATCCCGCCGATTGATCTGGTGGTGGTGAATCTCTATCCGTTCGAGCAGACGATTGCGAAAGAGGGTGTCACGCTGGACGAGGCGATTCAGAACATCGACATCGGCGGCCCGTCCATGCTGCGCAGCGCGGCGAAGAATTATCAAAGCGTCACCGTGATCACTGATCCTGCGGACTATGAAATCGTTCTCGCGGAAATGAAGGAGGAAGAAAACGCAAAAGACACCACGCTGTCCACACGCGAGCGCCTTGCGACCAAAGTCTTCCAGCGCAGCGCCGCCTATGACGCGGCTATCGCCCGCTACCTGAACAAGGAACAGGAATGCGCCAAGAGCTTCAATCTCTCGCTCCCGCTCCACAGTGAACTGCGCTACGGCGACAACCCGCATCAGAAGGCATCGCTCTACGGGAATTTCGGCGACTACTTTGTGAAACTCCACGGCAAGGAATTGAGTTACACGAACGTGCTCGACATCGAGAGCGCCGCCACGCTGGTGCGCGAGTTCCGCCGTCCCACGGTGGCCATCTTGAAGCACACGAATCCCTGCGGCGTGGGCTGTGCGGAGGAGGATTTGCGCGAGGCATGGGAGAAGGCGTTTGAGACGGACAAGCAGGCGCCCTTCGGCGGCGTGATCGTGATCAACCGTCCGATGACGCTGGGTCTGGCCAAGATCATCGGCGAGATATTCACCGAGATCATCATCGCCCCGGAATACGAGGCCGGTGCGCGGGCGTTGTTGCAGAAGAAGAAGAATCTCCGCCTCATGGAGATGCTTCCCGGCGTGGAAGAGGCGCTGAAGCAGCCGGTGATTCGCAGTGCTCCCGGCGGATTGATGGTGATGGACAGCGATTACGAGGCGCTGGGGCTAGATGATATCGAGAACAAAGTCGTGACTGAACGTCCGCCGACCCGTGAAGAGATCGAGTCCATGCGCTTCGCTTGGCGCGTGGTGAAGCACGTGAAGTCCAACGCTATCGTGTTTGCCACGGGCGACCGAACGCTCGGCATTGGAGCCGGCCAGATGAGCCGGGTGGATTCGTGCCGCATCGCTGTCTGGAAGGCGAAGGAGGCTGGACTCTCGCTCAAGGGCAGCACAGTGGGCAGTGACGCCATGTTTCCGTTTCCGGATGGACTGATCGCTGCGGCGGAGGCTGGGGCGACTGCGGCGATTCAGACCGGCGGTTCGGTCAAGGATAAGGAAGTCATTGCTGCGGCCAACGAACGTGATGTCGCCATGGTGTTCACCGGGAACCGGCACTTCAAACACTGAAAAGGGTTTAAGTGTTGAACTGTTGAGAAGTTTAAGTTCGTTTCTTAATCGTTTCAACAACTCAACCCTTCAACATTTCAACTCTCCCTCCCATGCTCCTTCTCGGCGTCAACATTGACCACGTCGCTACGTTGCGGCAGGCTCGTTATGCGCAGATGCCGGGCTCGCCCAACGCGGAGCCGCTCGTTCTGGACGCTGCGCGCGAGTGCGAGGTTGCGGGAGCGAACTCGATCACGGTGCATCTTCGCGCCGACCGGCGGCACATTGTGGACGCGGATGTTTTTTTGTTGAAGAAGGAACTGCGCGTGAAGCTGAATCTGGAGATGGGCAACACGGTGGAAATTGTGGAGATCGCGTTGCGCGTGCGGCCGGATTTCGTCTGTCTGGTGCCGGAGAACCGGCAGGAGATCACCACGGAAGGCGGGCTGGATGTGCACGCACATGATTCCAGGTTGAAGGAGACGACATCGCGGCTTAAGGCAAACGGAACGCGTGTGAGTTTCTTTGTGGATCCTGTATTGGATCATATCCGCGCGAGTGCTGGCTGCGGTGCGGACATGGTAGAGCTGCATACGGGGACTTTTGCCAATGCTTTCGGCAAGGAACGTGATGCGGAGGTTGAACGGTTGAAGGCGGCTGCCGAGCTCGCGCATTCACTGGGCCTTCAAGTGAACGCAGGTCACGGTCTCACCACCCAGAACGTGCGCGAACTTTTTGCCGTGCCGCATCTCGCGGAACTGAATATCGGACATCATCTGGTGTCCAGAGCGATCACCATCGGTCTGCGCGAGTCCGTGCGGGAGATTCTGGTGGTGATGGGGGAGTATCGCGCGTCGTAGCTGCCGAGGTGACGAGGCGCTAAAATGGATTTTACTGGTGTGGCGTGCTTCGAGAAGAAATGATTAGAGCCTCCTCACGTCGGCTGCTACTTTCAGAAAATGAACATCATCTCTCTCGGTCTTGATTTCGTGGAAGTGACACGTGTGCGCGGGATGCTGGAGAAAAACGGCGACCGATTCAAGGAGCGTGTCTTTACGGAAGGGGAGGTGGCTTACAGTGATTCGTGCGCGAGTCCGGCGATACATTATGCGGCACGATTTGCAGCCAAAGAGGCAGTGGCCAAAGCGCTCGGCACGGGATTGACGGAGGGGGTTTTTTGGCGCGAAATCGAGGTGCAGCGTGATGTAAAGGGCGCGCCCACGATCATGCTGCACGGGGGGGCGGCGGTGAGGGCGCACGAGCTGGGCATACGCGAATGGCGGGTGAGTTTGACCCATACGGCGGATCTGGCCGGAGCCAGTGTCGCGGCTATCGGCTGATGCAGGCTGGTAAATGCGCCTTAGAAAGTTTCGCGTGCATTTTGGTTGCTCTTCTCTATTCTCGCGTTCTCAACTAAACCCTTACTCATTATGGCACACACCTATCCCAAACTTCACAACGCAATGTGGCCCGGACTTGTCGGTAAAGGCGGCGCGGGTGCGGAACCCACGATCAGTCTGGACCGGATGCTCGAACTCACCGCGAAGGCGAGCGTCGGCGGACAAAAGTTCGACGGAGTGGATTTGTTTCTGTTTCATCCACACACCGATCCTGATGCCTCGGCCGATGACATCAAACGCATGGCTGACAAAATCATGGCCAAGGGTCTGGCAATCGGCTCGCTCGTGGCCCCGGTCTGGCCGGGCACGGTGGGTGACAGTTCGATGGGCGGACCGGAGCAGCGCGCAAAATTTATTCTGGCTGTCAAAAAAGCCTGCCGCATCGCCAGTATCCTGAACCGTCACGGTGCGCGGAAGTATGGTGCCATCCGCATTGACGCCGCTGACAGCCCCGCGCATTGGGCTAAGGGTTCGGCGGACAATACGAAAAAAATCGCGGCCACTTTCCGCGAAGCCGGCATGGTCGCAATCGCGCACGGTGAGCGGCTCGCCGCGGAGGGCGAGGTCTGCTGGGCTGCCATGCACTCGTGGAAGCACATGGTCGCCTTGCTCGAACAGGTGGACATGCCGGGCACCGTCGGTTTCCAGGCGGACATGGCGCATACTTATCTTTATCTGCTTGGCGTGAACGAGCCCAAGCATGCGTTGCTCAAGAAGACCTACACCGCAAAACAATTCGATGCCGCTTATACGAAAATGACTGACGCCCTGCGTCCGTGGACCATTGATTTTCATGTGGCGCAAAACGACGGGACCGTCCACGGCAGCGGTTCGCACGACAAGACCGGGCGGCACTGCTTGGCAGATGACCCCAAGGGTAAACTCGACATCACCAAGTGCGCTGGCTACTGGCTCAAAGATGCCGCTGCACGTGGAATTAAACACATTTGCTGGGATGGGTGCATGTTCCCGAATGCCGTTCTGGAGAAGCAGGATACATGGAACAAAATTCTCGCCGCGATGATCAAGGTGCGCGACGCGCACGGCTGGTCTTGATACGACGCGATTAGTTTTTGATTGGAAGACTCCGCCGTGTTCGCATGGCGGAGTTTTTATGTCATGACTACGCCTCTCGTGTTGCTTTTGAATGGTGTGCGCCTAGCGTCGACAAATATTCTCATGGCTAAACCCATCTTCTCGAAGGTCTGGTTCACCCGCCGGTAAAAGTCATTCGGTGTCGCCCGCGGAAGTTCCCCGGACATGATTCAAAACTCCCGCTACTGCTCTGCTCCCATGTCACTTTGTTCAAACATGGGGGAACATCGATCGGTCAACTCGCGCGTTTTTCAACAGGTTGCTAGGTGCTGGGGATACTCGACTTTCAGGCATTTTACCTATCGACGAGTATTAAGTAGTGCTGGCATCTAGGACTGGCAACACCGATACAAATCACATCATGAATCGCAACTCACATCCTTTGAAGCTAGATGCGCCAAGGCCCATGCCTCAATTGGAAAGCGTCAGTCTAGGCAGCCGGGATGGGATCGGGCGGAAATGGAAGGGCCGCCAGAGTTTCACCCTGCATGCGATGATTTTTCTCTCTGGGTTTGCCTGCCTCGTCTACCAGATCCTTTGGATGCGGCAACTCGGGATTGCCTTTGGCAACACCTCGCATGCGGCGGCGCTTACCTTGGCGGTATTTTTCGCTGGTATCGCCGGTGGCGGCTGGTTCTGGGGACGGCGCAGCGCACGCATCACCAAATTCCTAAACGCCTATGGATGGCTGGAACTTGGAATCGCCACCGCCGGTGCTGCAGTCTTGGTCGCTCCTGGGCTCTGCCACTTCCTCTATCCGCTGCTTTATGGACAAGATGGATTGGGTCTCGGGCTGATCGCCTTCAAAATACTATGGACGCTGGTCATGGTTTTTCCGCCGGCATTTCTCATGGGCGGAGCCATTCCCATTCTCGGTCAGTGCCTGATCAGGCGGCAGGCGGAATTCGGCACCACTGCGGCCCGAATCTATGCTGTCAATACCATCGGAGCGGCATGTGGAGCTTTTGCAACGGCGTTTGTGTTGATCGGTCATCTGGGATTCCGGCTGACCTGTGTGGTGGCAATTGGCGTTTCCACGCTGGCGGCGGTTTTGGCATTCAAGCTTTCACGACGCGCCACAACGGTTGAAGAGATCGAAGTCGTTGCATCGAGTTCACCGAAAAAAAAATCCAAAAAAACCGTCATTGCTCAAGAGGGCACTAGGATGACCCGCAGGCAGATCGGTTTCCTCGCGTTTCTTTCTGGCTTCAATATTCTCGCGCTGGAAGTGCTCTGGACGCGCATGTTCGCCCAAGTCCACGAGAACTCGGTCTATAGCTTCTCCTCGGTGCTGATCATTGTTTTGGTTTGTCTCGCACTGGGAGCCTGGCTCGCATCCAAGCTGGCAGGTGGACGCTATCCAACCACGCATTCCTTCCTCCTGCTGACAGCTGCCGGCGGAGCTGCTCTTTGCTTTTCGCCATTCGTTTTCATCTTGATCACGAACAACCTCAGCATGCTTCCGACCGAGACCTCATTCGCAGGCTACGTCGTTAGACTCTTTTCTACCGGATTTCTCACCATCGGTCCCGCCTGCTTGTTGCTGGGCGCGGTGTTTCCTTTCCTCATGAAAGGCGAGGAACAATTCGCCACCCAACCCGGAAAAAGCATCGGCAGGCTTTCATGCATCAACACGATCGGAGCCATTCTCGGATCGCTGGCCTGCGGATTTATTCTGCTTCAATGGCTCGGCATGTGGCGTTCCATGCAAGTGGTCGCGGCATCTTATCTGGTCGTCGCCGTGCTTACACCCGCTGCGAAGAACCGCATCAACCGCGCGGTCAAAGCCGGGGCGCTCGTCATGTTGGTCCTGGCCTTCACTTTATTGAATCCCTCCAAGCTACCAACGACCTCGACTGCGAACGCAGAAGGACAAGCGGAAACCGTTGTGGAGAAATGGGAGGCCAGCGATTGCACGGTCACGGTGGTCAAAAAAAACGGCGACAACCTCGCGATCAAAATCAACTCGAACTACGGCCTGGGTTCCACCGACGCCTACGCCCCCCAAATGTTCCAAGCGCGGATTCCCTTGCTGGCCTTTCCCGCAACCGACAGCGTGTTCTTTCTCGGCATGGGCACCGGCATCACTGCGGGCGAAGCGCTGGATGCCAATGATCACAAAAACATCAGAAAGGTGGTGGTCGCCGAACTGTCCCCAAGCGTGGTCGCGGCATCGAAAAAATATTTCGCCGGAGGCACTGGTGGCCCGGACCTGACCAATGGACTTTTCAAAGATTCGCGCGCCAGGGTTCTGGTGGAGGACGGCCGCAATCATCTGATGGCCACCCGCGAAAGCTTCGCGATGATCAACGCTGACCTGTTCCTACCCTACGGTCGTGGAACTGGTGATCTCTACAGCCGCGAACATTCTCAAAATGTCAAAAGCCGCCTCAAGCCCGGTGGTGTGTTCGTGCAATGGCTGCCGCTCTATCAGGTCAGCGAGAATGAGTTCGGCATCATCGCGCGCACCATGCTTTCGGTGTTCCCGCAAGTCAGCCTGTGGCGCGGCAATTTTCAGCCGGGAGCCGAAATGGTCGCCCTGATCGGCCATCAGAACAACGACCCGTTGCCTGCCTGCACGCTCGATGCGGAACGCGATAAACAAAAAGCCGTGGCCGGCGCCACCCATCTCAACATGCAGGAGCTGATGCTGCCCATCAATCCGCAGACAATTCTTTTGTTTTATGGTGGCAACCTCACGCTCGCCACCGATCTCTTCGCCAGCTATCCGCTCAACACTGACGACAGACCGGTCATCGAATTCGGCACACCACGATCGCTCCACCGCACCCCAACTCAAGGCAAACCCCATTTCGTCGGATCCAAGTTTGCCGACCTAGTAGATAAAATTCAAAGCCGAACCCCGCCCGCATCCGATCCGCTGCTGGCTTCGCGAAGTTCATCAAGCCGCGAACTTCCCATCGCTGGTTCTGCATTCCACCGGGGATGGATCGCGCGTGTCGCGGATGATGAGTCGCAGTGGAGAAAATATTGGCAGAGGTTCCTCGACCACTGGATCAAGGCTGAGTGAACTTTAATCCACATCCGTGCGGAAGGGCGATGCGGGCAAACCCTCCTTGTTGAAAAGATTCACGTCGGGAACATTCGCCCAGCCGTAGCGGGCGGCTTTGGGGCTGGTCACGCCTTCGGCGGAGACGACAACGGTCGAGTCTTGGATTTTCGCTTGCGCGGGCACGAATTTTTTGTCTTCGCCGGCGATGGTGAAGCCTTTGAGTTCGCCGTCTTTCGCGACCAGTCCGCCGCCGATATGCTTAAAGGTGAGAATAATTTTTCCGTCTTTCGCCGTCATTGAGTCATAGAGCGGACCGGAGTATTCGATCTTCTCCTCGTAAGTTAGCGCGCGTGCGGCGAGTGCCAGGCGCTGGCCGACGGGTTCTTTTTGCCCTGGGTGAATATTCCCAGCGTTTCCCACATCGGTGGTGACGGCCATGGCGGTGTTCTTCACTTTCGCGAGCGTGAGAAGCTGAGCCTCGCGGATTTCCGGCGGTTGGCCGTTGAAGGGTGCGATTTGGACGAAGAAGAACGGGAAATCACCTTGGTTCCAGCGCTTCCGCCAGTCGGCGATCATGGCCGGGAAAAGTGTGCGATATTGTTTCGATTTGTTCGCGTTTGACTCTCCCTGATACCAGATGGTTCCCTTGATGCCGTAGGGGATGATCGGTGCCACCATGCCGTTGTAGAGCGTTGACGGGTTGCCAGAGCCACCATCCGGATTCGCCGGTGCCTTCGGTTGCAGACTGGAGGGTGCGGGTTTCGGAGGCAGAGGCTGGCCGGCATTTTTCGCCTGCGCAGTGGCTTCGGTCCATGCTTTCAGAGCTTCCTGATAGGCCTTACCGACGGTTTCATTCCATTCCTTTGATTTGGCATTGAACTCCTCCAAGTTTTTCGCGTATGCGGCGATATCGGCATCGTAAGTGGCAAGCCTTAGCTTCGCGGCATCCGCATACTCTTTCAGTTCCGGATCGGTACCAAATCCTTCGAGGCTCGTCCAAGCCTGAGCGGGGGTGCCGCCCCAGGAGGTGTGAATCATGCCGACGGGCACGCTGAGTTTCTGGTGAAGATCGCGGGCAAAGAAATATCCGACGGCTGAGAAGCCGTTGACTGTTTGAGGTGAGCATTCAACCCAAGAGCCTTCGACTTCCGCAAGCGGCTTGGCGGAAACTTTCTTCTTCACGGTGAACATCCGGATTTTCGGATAATTCGCCTTCGGGCCTTCTTCCTTGGCGTTGTCAGCTTTCGAGAAAGTCCACTCCATGTTCGACTGGCCGGAGCAGACCCAGACTTCGCCAACGAGGAGGTTGTTGATGGTGACGGTGTTGTCGCCGGTGATCTTCATCGTGAAGGGGCCGCCTTCTTTTAGCGGCTTCAGATTCACGCTCCATTTGCCAGCGGCGGTGATGGCGCTGATTTTTTGTCCGTCGATTTCAATCGTAACCTTCTCGCCATCTCGTGCGGTGCCCCAGACGGGAACCGGCTGGCCGCGTTGCAGGACCGCGCCGTCGGTGAACAACGGGTTGGGTTTTACTTCAGCTTGCACCGGGCCGGAGATGACGGCCGCAATCGCGAGCACGGACAGTGTGAGGTTCGTTTTCGATATCATGTAATTTTCTAGTTGTCTTAATACGCGGCATTCGCGGCAATATTGCTGCTGCCTGTAATTTAATTTTTTTTTGGAGAGGCTCCAAAAAAATGAAGATGATTCGAAGAACGCCGGGGTGGTTGCTACTGCCTCACATAGACATGATAGCCGCAGTGCCAGTCTTTGGGAACCCCAGCGGTGGCTTCATCTTCGGTCTGAGGCACGGCGTTGAAACCGCCGCGCTCAATGATGAGGAAATCCCGGCCGCCGACGGTCCTGACTGCGAATTTGAGCGCCTGGTCTTCATCGGAGCTGATGAGCGTGTCGCCGGACCAGAAATAGCCGCCAAAGAATCTCGATTTGGCCACCTTCCCGCCGTCCAAAATCTGAATGACATCCTTGGGATTTTCGATCTTATCCGGGGCATTGCCCTTTTTGGGATTGACCCACGCGCTGATCTTGGCGTCGATTTCCTGGGGGTTGTTCGGTGCAGGATAGATGGCCCAGGCCCAAGTGCCGATGGCGGGCTTGTTCGGAGTGAAGGTGCCGCTGTAGGTGTACATGTCCGAATCTTTGCCACTGATGTAGGAGGCCAGCGTGGTTTTGGGCATTTTCCGAACGAATTCCTCCCCGCCGGGCATTTGCTGCACGATGGCTCCGAAGCGGGCGCGGACGGTTTTTGCGCCGCCGCCGAGAATGGCACCTGTGTTGGGTTCCTTCAGCACATCCGGCATGGCACTGTAGATCTTTTTCAACAGTGGATCCGCGAAGGCTTTCACCCCCGGATTGGCCATCTTCAAGGCATCGGCGATGGCTCTCGAGGATCGGCCCGATGCGGAGTCCACCCGGAAAGAGGCCGCTTTGCTCACGATCGTTGGCAGCACGATTTTGTAATGCGCGGGATCGGTTGAGATTTTTGCAAGGATGCACACCGCAGCGGTTTGCAGCCATACGCAGTCGTAATCGAGGAACTTGATCAAGCGGTCGCGGTGTTTGCCGATCAATTCTGGGGTGGCGCGGCCCATGGCCTCGATGGCGTGGAGCGCGACCCACCATGATTCATCGGGGTTTTCGATCATCTTGCCCGCCAGATCGAACATTTCCGGCGTCACCTTATCGGCCGAAAAGGCGCTTCCTTTGAACATGCCTGTTAGACTCAGGAGCCCCGCCTGTCGCAGTCGAGGATCGTTCGATTTCAGGAGTGGAACTACCATCTCCACCTTGCCGCGCATCACGACTTGATTCATCGCGCCGCTGCGCAGGTCGTATTCGGGGTGGTAGATGTATTTGAGGAGGGTTTCGTCGGTGAGCTGCGGGTTGTTGAGTTTGTTAATCACCGCCAGGGACGCGCCGGTCTCGACTGTTTCTTTCATGAGCTCGTCCATGGTGAGCGGGCCGCCGGAGATGGGTTCGATGGAATGGAATATGTCATCGGCGACATTGCCCCAGGGGCGCTGCAGAGGCATGGTCTTGGCCCATTTGCTGCGGGGTGCGCCGAAGAGTTGCAGTTGTTTACGGGGATAGGTGTAGGTCAGCGCAAAAAAAGTGCCCCAATCCATGTTGCCCTCGGAGGCAGAAACATCGTAACGATCATCCATGCCCGCGATGCCGATGCTGCCATCAAAGCGGCGGGAAAGTTCCATGACCCAGCGCCGGGTATCGAGGTAAGAGCGGTAGGCTGTCGGACGTTTCTCACGCATCTGATTGATGGCGGAGTGATGCCAGATCTCACCCATGCCGCCGCCAGTGTGGGCGGCGTTGAACCAGTTGGTGGCGTAGAAGGCTTTCATGGAGGAATTGTCGCGAGCATTTGCGAAAACCGATTTTTCGCCCTCAGGCGCGATCATTGCCGCAGCCCCAAGGCCGAAAGCCAGACCGCTGGTTTTGCCGTTGTCGCGGAAACCACCCTCAGGCAAGTTAGTGCCGTAAGCCACGTTGCCGTGACCCGCGAAGCGATAGAACTGCGAGAAGGTCTGTTTGAACATATAATCATCCACCTCCACGCCACACAGCTTGGCCATCAGGAGGAAGCTCATGCAGTTCACACCGGAGGCATGAACCTGCCCTGTGCCGACGGAATAAGTGAAAGAGGCCGGTGCTCCGCGACCGCTCCAGCCGCCGTTATACATGTTCACCCTCAGTTCCTCGGTCATCTGCTTGATGACAGGCAGCACGCTCTGATCGCCGGTGCGCAGGTAATACTCACAGAGGCCCGGCCCCTTGTAGCCCTTCTCCCAATTCATGCCGCCGATGGTCTTGATCCCGGTCATCCACTTGCGGACCACGGCGAGGTCCTTTTCCTCGCCCGTGGAGAGAAGGAAGAGGGCCGAGCCCCATTTGGGTTGCGCGTCCTTGGCGAGAAGGTCGGCTAGGCTCCTGACAATCTTGTCGGATTTCGGACAGTTCACTGGCCAAGTCTTGCTGTAGGCACCCATCACCGGGATGTTCACTAGCACATCGCCCGCATCCTTGATTTTCAGAACGATTTTTCCGTCCTTGGCTTCAGCCTCGGTGATGATGTCGCCAAGGATGATGCGCGGGTCCACTTCTTTGAGCACCTTGCCGTTGATGCTTTCAATGATCTGCCCCTTCTTCAGCTTGCCGGTCGCTTCCGCTGGCGAGCCCTTCTCCACATTGTTGATTTCCATGGTCATCCCCGGCCGAATTAGATTGATGCCGATCCCCACCGGGCCAAAGTTTTTCACAAGCCATGGTTTCTTGTCGGTGACATTCGGGAAGGGGTTGAAGATCGGCGTGGTGGCGCTGGTGTAGTAAGCGGCCTCATTACTGGGCGCGGCACCCTTTTTTTGCGCCCGCACGCTTGATCCAAATGCCAATGCAATCACAACAATGAAAGCGCTGGCAACCCCTAAAGAACGCAGCTTGATTTTATTCATTTTTTTTAAATTTATGAGTTGGTTCAAATTTTAAGATGTGACTGCGTTTTAACTTAGAATGCTCAAAATGCTGTTCAGTGCGCGCCGACAGCTATCAGGCGCGGCGGAGCTTCGGCAGCTTGGGCCGCTTTTTGAGACCGTCACGGATGATCTTCAGCACGGCCTTGCGTTCGTCGCCGGTGATGGGCAGACGAGGGGCGCGGACCCATTCGGCACCGAGTCCGGCTTCCTGCACCAGCAGCTTGATGTATTGCACGAAGTGAACGCTGGTATCGAGCTTCATGAGCGGCTGCATCCAGGCGTAAAGCTGGCGTGCCTGGTCCCACTTTCCGGCGCGGGTGAGTTCCCAGAGGCGCTGGTTTTCCAGGGGGAAGCTGATGCCGCTGCCGGCCACCCAGCCGTCGATGCCGAGGATGCTGCACTCCAGGATCAAGTCATCCACGCCGGTGAAAACGGCGTAGCGGTTGCCGCAGGCGAGGCGCAGCTCGGTGATGCGGCGGGGATCGCCGGAGCTTTCCTTGAGCGCGACGAATTTTTTCTCATCCGCGAGCTTGGCGAACATCGCGGGTGTGATGTCGTTCGCGTAGCTGATGGGGTTGTTGTAAATCATGATCGGCAGATTGCCGCCGCGGGCCACGCTGCGGAAAAACGTCATGGCTTCCTGCGGGTCGCTTTTGTA
>JANNQW010000421.1:0-10186 GCA_031400955.1 Verrucomicrobiota bacterium | reverse complement strand
GCGTTCGCCCGGGGTATTTTCCGTTGCCGGGGTTTTCACCGATCCGCAGTTTCAGGTCGTGCTCCGCGCTTTGTCTCAGAAAAAAGGCAAGGACGTTCTCTCCACCCCTGCTGTCATCACGAAGAGTGGTCAGCACGCTTCGGTCACCGTCGTTCGGGAGTTTATCTACCCCACTGAATTCAGCCCGCCGCAAATACCCAACACCGTAGGTGGTGGAGGTGGCCAGGGCGGTAACAATCAGTCACCTGTCGTTGCCCCCTCAAATCCTTCTGCGTTCACGATGAGGCCCGTGGGTGTGGTCCTAGAGGTCGAACCCGTGGTGGCTGCTGACAACAAGAGTATCGAGTTGAATATCGCCCCTACCCGGACCGAGTTTGAAGGCTTTATCAACTACGGATCCGATATTCAAAGCGTTACTCCCGGTGGACTTCTTTTTGGACCGACGACTACCACTCAGCCAAATCTCATTCTTCAGCCGGTGTTCCAATCGATCAAGGGCGCGTCCACGGTCACGATTTACGATGGTGCAACCATTGTCATCGCTGGTGTAATCGCGGAGAAGCGGCAGGATATCAACGACAAGGTTCCCGTCATCGGAGATCTGCCGCTGGTGGGGCGCGCATTTCAGAGCAAGGTCTCGCAAATCGAGCGCAAGAACTTTATGATCTTCGTCACGGCGCGTTTGCTTGATCCCAGTGGTAATCTTGTCAATCAGCCTGCCGCGAGAACGGCGGCTGCTCCGTGAGTGGCACAGTCCTTCTGGCCGGCATTTGATTGTAGTGACGGCATCCTGCCGCCACTACGCCGGCCACTGCACTGGTTTACCAGAGCGTGATTTCCGCGCCGGGTTCGGGCAGGATGATTTCCGCATTGGGAAGTGCTTCGGAGATCTTTCCGGCAAACCAGTCCATCGCAGGCGCATCACCGTGAACCAGCAGCACCTTCGAGGGTTGCACGGCGCGAACATAATCCACGATGGTCTCCCGCGCTGCATGCGCGCTGAAGTCGAAGCTTTCGATCCGGGAACGGACTTCGACCGGCGGCTTTTTTTCATCAAGGCAGACCAGGTCACCCGCCTTGGCATGGCGCAAACGCCAGCCCGGGGTTTTCGGATCCGTGTAACCGACGAAAGCCACGGTGTTGTTTGGCTGAGCCACAAAGCGCCTGGCAAACTCATTGGAGATGGTGCCTTCTGTCATCATGCCACTGGAGAGCGCGTAGATCGTGCGGGCGGCGAGATCAATCTCCCGGCGGCCTTTCCTCGGTGCCACGAGCGAGCCCATGTCTTCCATGATGCGGAAGCCCTCATAACTCCGGCGCACACGCGAAGCATACTGATCGTAGAGCAGGGTGATCTTGGTGGTCAGTCCGCCGATGATTACCGGCATGTCGGGGATGAGGTTCAACTGGCGCAACTCATGCAGGGTGACCAGCAACTCCTGGGATTTGCCGAGCGCAAACACCGGGATCAGCACTGATCCTCCGCGTTCGTAAGTCTCACGGATCGTGGCTGCGAGACGCTCTTTTTCATCGCGGCGGGAGAAACCCACGGGGCGCGCATGATCGCCGCGGGTGGTCTCCACGATGAGCGCATCCACTTTCTCCATGGGGAAATCGGCTTCGCGCACAATGGTCTGCGCTTCAAAATTGACATCACCCGTGTAGAAGAGTGATCTTTCTCCCTCGCGCAGGAGCATGCCTGTGGAGCCCATGATGTGGCCGGCGTCGAACAAGGTGCAATCCACGCCGGTTCGTCCCAGGGCAAATGGCTTGCGAGTTGGATGGTAGTTCCATTTAGCTCGGATTTGATCCAGCTCGGTGTGGGTGAAAAGCGGATATTCCATCACGCCCTGCTCCTCGCGCTGACGCGTCATGACATTGACGGAATTGTGGAGCATGGCGGAGCTGAGTTCGCCCGTGGCCTCAGTCATGTAAACGGGCGCGCCCGGCTGTCGATGCTGGAGCACTGGCAGCGACCCGATGTGATCATGATGGGCATGTGTGATCAGCACCGCGTCTAGGCTGTCGTGTGGCACGAGACTGAAATTTGGCAGGGCATCGAAACCCCGCTCGCCCGGGTGCATGCCGGCATCGAGCACGATGCGATGATTCTTGTTTTGCAACAAATAGGAGTTGGCACCGATCCCTCTGCTGCGCGTCAGATTACGAAAAATCATTATATTATCAGGGTCGTGGAGGAGTGAAAAAAACGCGCGGCCAGCGCGAAGGGGCGGGTCTATTAGCGGTGAAAGCGGTGCTTGGCAAGGCTGGGATCAAGCCTTCCGGGGCCAGATCACACAGAAGAGCGTGCTCGCGAGCAGCACGGCGCCGGGCAGCAGGGGAGGGCACCAACGAAGTGAGGATTCGAAAAACACCAGGGCTGCTCCGAGCAGCACCGCAATTGCGCTCATGAAAAAAATCACCGCGCTCCAGCGGCCGTAGCGCAACTGCCGGACCGCTAACAGCACGGCGGTCAGCGTAACCATCCAAATCACAAAATCAGATGCTTGTTTCAGCAGCGGCAGCGTCAGTGCCCACGCAGCGAGTTTCACATGCGATTCGCCCGGTGAAGGCGACGTGCCAAGAATGATGAGTTTGTTTTTCCCCAGTTTATCCGCCAGCACCTTGGACGCTTCATTACCCAGTTCGGGAGTGAGCAGATCAAGCGCGTTCACGCGAGTGACATCGCCCTTCAGCCTGGGATGAACAGTTCCGTCCTGCGCCAGAGGAATGAAGCGGTCACTGCCAAGATAAAGTCCCGCGCCCAAACCGAAGCGCAAACGTTGTGTGACATAGGGCGCGTGAGACTGCAATGCGATCATTTGCGCCGCGAGTGACGGGACGAGCATGCTATCGGCACGGCCCACCAGCAGCAAGGGCACATCCGCAGGATTGTCCAGTCGGGTAGCAACAAAGCCCAGTTGCATCTGCCGGCTGAGACGTGCGTCTGGAAAGTTCAGGCGGCTGAGTTTGGGCGCCGCAGTGCTGTCACCCTCCACACTGGCGATGCTCGGAACTTCTTTATCGTCGCTGACGAGACCAGACTCGGCGGTGGCTTCCGTCGTGGCGGCGAAAGCCAGCGCGACTTGACTGAAGCCGACCAGCAACTGCTGGAGTTCATCGACAAATTGCAGTTCTCGATTGTCCCACTTAAGAATATCACTGAAGGCCAGCACGTCTGGCTCGTGAGGCTTCAGCTTTTTCAGAGCCATGATGTAATCGATGGGTGCCGGCGGCCACGCGCTGAACTCAGTCTTGTCTTTCTCGTTGAACTCGATGAAGACGACATTCTCGGCGGGCGTGTGTTCCGCTTTCTCCATGCGCTCGCGCACGGTGGCCACCAGGAAATCCAGAAACCATCCCTCGGCGCTGTTCCAGCGGGTGCTGCCTTTTTCAAACAGCATGAAGATGATCGACCCCGCCAGCACGACGGCATGCATGACTGGGCGCAGCTTCATTCGATACGGAAGAGGTGCATAAAGGTCGCTTTAGGATCCAGGCTGACAAAATTATCCTGCCCTTTCCAATCATAACTGTTGCCATGGATCAGGTCGTGAACTCGGAACGTCGCGTCCCAGGCCAAGCCAAGCACAGCGAGGTCGAGGTGCAGCATCGTGGTGGCGGAGGCATGGGCATCGAGATCGATCACAACGAGAATGCGATTGCTGAAGTCGGGGGTCACTTTGCTGAACACGATGATCTTCTCGTGATCCGCACCGTGGAAGTGGAGGTTGTCATAGAGTTGCAGCGCGCGATTTTCATTTCGCGCACGGTTAAGTTCGGTGATGAAGCCCTTGATGTTGCCGGGCTGATTCCAGTCGCGCGTCTTAAGCTGGTATTTCTCGGAGTCGTTGTATTCCTCCCGGCCGGGCAGTGGTGTGTTTTCGCCCAGTTCGTAACCGGAGTAAATGCCCCAGCAGGGCATGAGGGTGGCGGCGAGCGCGGCGCGGATTTTGAACATGGCCGGCCCTGCGTTCTGCAAATGATGCGGCAGGATGTCCGGCGTGTTGGGCCAGAAGTTTGCGCGGTAATACCAGCGCATGTCAGTCTGAGTCAGTTCCCGGCAATACTCCGTCAACTCGTGCTTGCTCTCGCGCCAGGTGAAATAGGTGTAACTCTGGGTGAAGCCGATTTTCCCAAGCACCTGCATCATGCGCGGCTGGGTAAAGGCCTCGGCTAGGAAGATGACATCGGGATCGCGCTTGTGCACTTGGGCGATCAGTGTTTCCCAAAACACGACGGGCTTGGTGTGCGGGTTGTCTACGCGGAATATCTTCACGCCGCGCTTGACCCAGAACAGCACGACATCAATCAGCTCCCGCCAGAGATTCTTCCAGTCTGCGCAATGAAAGTTCAGCGGATAGATGTCCTGATATTTTTTTGGCGGATTCTCCGCGTAACGGATGCTGCCATCCACCCGCTGGTAAAACCAGTCGGGATGCTCCTTCACATAAGGGTGATCGGGCGAGCAGTTGAGCGCAAAATCCAGAGCGATCTCGAGTCCGCGCGAATTCGCCTCGCTCACGAGCCACGAAAAATCTTCCAGCGTGCCCAGCGCGGGTTCGACCGCACGATGACCGCCGTGCTCGGAACCAATTGCCCAGGGTGAACCGACATCACCCGCCTGCGAGGCGAGTGAATTATTCTTCCCCTTGCGACCCGTGATGCCGATGGGATGGATCGGCGGAAAATATATCACGTCAAAGCCCATGGCTTTCGCGTCGTCCAGTCGCGCCAAACAGTCACGGAAGGTGCTTTGCCTGTCCGCGCGCCCCTCGGCGCTGCGAGGGAAAAATTCATACCAAGCGGAGAAGCGCCCGCGCTCGCGTTCAACGATCGCTCGCACAGGGGGCGAGAGGGTGCTCATCGAACGGTCTGGATAGCGGTCGAGCATCTGTTGCAGGTCGTCCGACAGCACGATGTCGATCAAATCCTGCGCTTTCAGTTTGCTTAACATGCCCGCGAGTTCGTCGAGTTCCGCTGCGGTGTCCGTGGAGCCTGCGCCGCGCGCGCGTTGTGCGGCTTCCGCCAGCAGTTTGCCGCCTTCGCGCGACTCGACCGGAATTTCCGGGTCATCGGCGTCGAACCGGGCCTTGTAAGCTTTCTTCCACGCGCGGAACGAATCGGGCCAGGCTTCAATGATGAATTCCCAACGTCCGGATTTCGGAAATGCGCAATGTCCGTGCCAGCGGTCGTTTCCCATAGAAGTCATGGAGGATTCAAACCAGCGCGTGCTCCCTTGCAGACGCCACTTCAGCGCGGCCGAGATCACATCGTGACCGTCTTTGAATATGTCCGCGTAAACGTCCAAAGGCTCGTCTACTACGCGCTTCAGCAGATAATTGGCGGCTCCCATCGAGGGATAGAAGTTCTCGATGACAACGGTTGGGGCGTGGGTTGGCTTGGGTTCCATCTTGTGAAGGGGCTGAAATCTAGCGGGGCCTCTGCGCTGGTCACTGGAATTTTTTACCCAGAGGCATCACGCCCGTTCCTTCCAAGCCTCGAACTGCTCACGTGCCGCCCGGTAGCGTGCACCGCAACGGGGGCAAGTAAGGGTGATGATCTCTTGTCCGCCGAATACTTCATCGATGTCACCGCCGGCCAGCTTGCCGAGAATCGGATAGAGTCGGTCAACCGAGCAGCCGCATTCCCAGATATAAGTCCGCTGTTCCAGCAGCGATAACTGCTCCTTGTGGTCGAGTTGCTGGATATCAATTTTGGTGAGTGCCGCCAGCCAGGCTTCATCGCAATCCGGTTGGGCCGACACCATGACGATGTCTTCCTCCTCGTAATTGAAGAAGCGGGCCAGGCGCTGCTCGCTCTGCGCATAATACTGCTCCACTGCGGGGAAAATCCCTTCGTTCGTGAACTCGACCAGGCTCTGCACTGGCGGATGCTGGGGCCGGGTCATCTGGCTGATCAGCAGGTTCTTTCCAAACTCCCGCACGTCCTCGGTGAATAATCGCCCGGCTACACGGCCTGGACGCGAAGATCCGGTGACGAAAAGATTCAAGCGCGGCTCATGAAAATTAAACGTCCAGCCAAACGATTCATCCTGCGGCCGAGACGCCAGATGCAGGGTCAGCGCCGCCAGTGCTTCTTTCAGCATGGAGTCGTGCTCGTTCTCATAAACCTGGTCGTGGTCCGCGCGGTGCAGGTAGTAATCGATGTAAAGTGGACTAAAATCCGCGCGCGCGACCAGCGCGTTGCGACCGCGCACGAAATAAGTGCGGACTTCGACGATGCTGGCGTTGGGATCGGACATGGATGGCGGGCTGATGCCGATAGTTGATAGCTGATGTCCGGTAAAGGGTAAAGCAGAGTTGCCCGGAAATGCCATGAAATCGAGTTTGTTACCACGACTGTCCGAAAGCGCGGTCAGAACTGGCTGATGGCTGGTTAAAAGCAGAAGTGAGGGTGACATGAGCGTGATGCAATACGAATCACGTGATGGTCGCTACGTTTGGAGCAGCCTTGTGTCGCGGCAGCGTCTTCGGAGTGCGGTGCTCCTGCACCGCTTTCGAAAGACTACGGATGTTCAATTCCCCCTGACTGACGGGCGACTTCAAGCTCGCGTTTTCACCCCCCCAAAGCGCCGCAGGAGCGGCGCACTCCGAAGACGCTTCGCGCAGCAGCGCTACCGTCTGCAATTCTTCACGCGAACTCGACTGTTAGATACAAGGTGATATTCCCCAGAAATGCAGGATAACATTGCCAGACGCGTGTTATTTTGCAAAATCGTCAATAAACCCCTGTTAGGCGTATTCCTCGCGTGTCTTGCAAACCAAAGCTACTGAATGACGGCCGATAGCACTGAGCGCCTTCCCACGGCACAAGAGATTGCCGACGACAGTCTCGATGGCCGCTGTGCTATCGAGCACTTTCACGGCAAGACGCTTGCGGAGGCGGAGGAGCTTTTCGCAGAGGGCATTCCACTGAGTTACACCGAGGACTTGATGTGGATGGAGCCGGTCGGCTTCCGCTTCTACATTCGCGCAGCGATTCGTTATTGCCTTAGTGAGCGCGCCACAGGCGAGTCTGACCTCATCAATGGTCTCGCAGGCACGGTTTCCTTCTGGCACGAGCATCGCCCCGACGAGTTGATTCCTTGCGCTCGTCTCCTTGGGGACTTTTGCAGCGCAGTCATCGCGCAGTTCGACCGTTATGACGCCGACCCCGAGATTTACCGCGGCTTACGGGAGCAGTATCAGCAGCTTGCTCAGGTTTTCACACACATTGCCAATGCGACCGGAAACGCCTAACCCCTATGAAGGGTGTGTCAAGTGTGCTAAGCGTCATACCTTCTGCATCGCGCGCAGGTGCTGCACGGTTTCGTCAGCGGTGTCGGCCTGGATCATGACCAGGTCGCCGGGCTTGGCCGAGGCCAGGGCTTGGTCGACGGCCTGGAGATGTCCATGAATGGTTTCGATGCGCTTGGTGCGTGACTGACCATTGAGCGCTTTGAGACCTTGGGTAATGAGCGCCATGATCTCGCCGGGCTGGCGACCGCGGACGTAGTCGCCTTCGTAAAGCCAGGCTTCATCGAAATGCGAGGACAACATGCTGCCCTGCTCAATGATGTCGGAGTCGCGGCGGTCACCAGCAGATGTGTAGACTACGATGCGTCGTTGATTCGGGAAATGGCCGAGCGCATCGAGCAAGGCGCGGAGCGCATCCACGTTGTGCCCGTAATCCACGACGACGGTGATGCCGTTGAGATCGATGACATTGAAGCGGCCCGCGCTTTGATTGAAGCACGGTGTGAAACTGCGAATGCCGCGACGGATCAGTTCGTCGTCGACTCCGAGTGCGCGCGCCGCAGCGATGGCAGCAATGGTATTTTCGATCTGGAATCGGATGAGCCCGCCGTGGGTGAGGGGAGCTTCTTTCAAATCGATGAAGACAGATTCTGCAGTGCCGTTCGCGATGATGATAAAACCATCGCGAACAAAGATGACGTCACCACCTGTTTCGCGGTGGTGCTGGATGACGGCGTGATTGCCATCGATTGCGAAGAATGTGGTGCGTCGACGATAGGTGTCCGCCATTTTTACGACGAGCGGATCGGCGGCGTTGAGCACGGCGGTGCCGGTCACGGGCACGGCGGCGACGATGCACTGTTTGACTTCAGCGAGCTGCTCGGCCGTGTTGATTTCGTGCAGGCCGAGGTGATCGCCTTCGCCAATGTTGGTGACGACGGCGACATCGCAGTGATCAAAGGCGAGTCCTTCGCGCAAGATGCCGCCACGGGCGACTTCGAGCACGGCGACTTCCGCCAGCGGACTGGAGAGGACACTGCATGCGCTCTTCGGTCCGCTGCAATCACCGCTGTCGAGCATGCGCCCGCCGACGAAGACGCCATCGGTTCCCGTCATGCCGACGCATTGGCCGGCCTGGCTCAGCAGATGCGCGATGAGCCGGGTGGTGGTGGTCTTGCCGTTGACGCCGGTGACGGCGACGATGGGAATGCGTCCGCTGTCTCCCGGTGGAAACATGGTGTTGATGACGGCGTTGCCAACGTCGCGCGGTTCGCCTTCCGAGGGATACAAATGCATCCGGAGTCCGGGCCGCGCGTTGAGTTCGATGATGACGCCATTGCGTTTGCTGAGCGCTTGAGTGATGTCGATGGCGACGATGTCAATGCCGCAGATGTCGAGTCCGACAGTCTGGGCGGCTTCGATCGCAGCTTCACGAATAGTGGGGTGAACTTGATCCGTGACATCCACTGCAGTGCCGCCGGTGCTGAGGTTGGCGTTGCGACGAATAAAGACGGAGCGATCCTTCGCGAGAATTGTTTCGGGTGTGACGCCTTGTTCGGCGAGAACGGCCAGCGCCACGGCATCGATGCGGATACGGCTGAGCGACGCGGAATGATCCGGCGCGCGACGCGGATCGCGATTCACGATGGCGATGAGTTCATTGACCGTGTGGACGCCGTCGCCCGTTACTTGCGCGGGCTGGCGACGACTGGCGGCGACAAATTGTCGACCGATGACAAGCATCCGGTAGTCTTCACCTTCGGCGAATTGTTCCACGATGACCGAGGTGCTTTCTTCGCAAGCGGTGGCGTAGGCGGCGGCGACTTGTTCCCGGGTATATAGGTTCAGCGCGACGCCGCGGCCTTGATTGCCATCGCGTGGTTTCACGACAACTGGCAATCCTATTTCCTGGGCTGCGGCCCAAGCATCCAGCGCGGAAATCACCGGGCGACCGCGTGGCGCGGGCAGACCGACTTCATGGAGCAGAATGCGGGTGAGATCTTTGTCCTGCACGATGTCCTCCGCGATGGCGCTGGTCTGACTGGTGGCGGCAGCGAGAATTTTTTTCTGCCGGCTGCCCCAGCCGAGTTGAACCAGGCTGCCTTCGGTGAGTCGCCGGACTGGGATGCTCCGGACCAGCGCGGCATGCACCATCGCGCGCGTGCTGGGACCGAGGCAGACATCGTCCGCTAATTTATTTAAGGCGATGATTTCTCCGCTGACGTCATAAGTTTTTCCCCAAAGCGCCGCATCGATCATGCGTCGCGCCAGGGCGAAGCTCGCGCGGGCCACGTGTTCTTCATCATACTGGATGATGACGCGCAGCACATCTGGTTGCGAAGTGGGAACCGTTTTGAAAAAACTCAACTGTAAATCCGCCCGGCTCTGGAGATGCAAGGTGATCTGCTGAAGCAGTGACGCCAGGGTCGGTGCATCGGGCGCGCCCGCTTTTCTCAATACTGGGGCAATGGTTGGGAGCCAGGACAAGAGCCATTCATTCCAGTTGGCGACGTATCCTTCGAGCGGCGGGAATTCCACCCAGCATTCCAGCACTGTGGTCCGGGCCCAAAGATTCGGGCCGCGAAGCGCGAGGATGCGGTGGATGCGGGTCGAGCGCAGATCGATGGACAAGGTGTCAGGCAAGCAGTGAGAACGGGGATGGCGGATAAATTACGAAGGCGGATAGCGCAAGCATGGCCGCAGGGTCAAGGCCAAAGATGAGCGAATGACTGCAGAGTAAGTTATTTTACCGCTGAGTCGAGCCACCACTTCATGTTTGCACCCGTGCTTTACAAACGGGCAACCCGCCGGAATGTCCGCCGGACTCGATCGATCCGCCCAGCCGCTTTGTCCCGCACTTCGCCATCTGATTCGCCCCTGACTTTGCTTCAGCACGCCGAGGCCCGGCTGCTGGTCGGTGAGCGTGT
>JANNQW010000420.1:0-12330 GCA_031400955.1 Verrucomicrobiota bacterium | reverse complement strand
CGACGCCGTTCTGAATACCTTCAAATCCCAGGGATGGGTGTATCAAGTGGTGGCCGGGATGGAAGTTGTAGAGTCTGGTTTCGATGCTTATCACGGCCGCGTGCTGGCGCATGTGCAGTCGTTTGCGGAAGCTAATTTCATCACGGTCGTGGCCAACGCCTCCGTGACGGTGCCCGCGAGCCATCGGAATCGCGCGGTGGAATTGCTGATGCGCGTGAACAAAGATTTATCGCTCGGCGCATTCGAGATGGAATGGGACACGGGTCATGTCATGTTCCGGCAGGGAAACGTCTTTATCAAAGAGCACTATGATCAGTCGCTCATGGCTGGGCTGATTCACAATGCAGTGGGGGAGATGGATCGCCTGGCACCGTATCTGAGTGAGGTGTGCCGCACGCGGATGGAAATGCTGACGCTGCTGGATTTGCCGGCGCTGCTGCAGCGCGAGGATCTGCTGCCGCCCGTCCCAGAAGGATGAGGGATGAAGACGGAAGGATGAGGGATTAATGGTGAGGAGTTTCGTTGATAATTTCGCCTTCCTCCTGCATCCTTCTGCCTTCTTATCTTATGGCTGAAGCTCGCTATTTTATTCCTGATCACGCGTTGTTGAAGGACGTGTATTCCAAGGATGATCTTCGGGAATTGCTTCAGACAGGCAAGCTAAGTCGGAGTGATATCATGGTGGATGACCAGACCGGTCTGGCACATCTGCTAGGCGACCTGCTAACGAGCGCCTATCGCGAGAGGCGGCCTGAGGCATTGCGTCATCCGATGGATTTAGTTGATGAAGCGCCGCAGGCGCATGAAATTTCGCACGTGCATGAAGCGCCGCAGGTGCAGCGCATTCCGCAAGTCCATGAGTTCCGCGCCGATACACCATTGCCCAGACAGGTGAATGAGTCGGAGCCGGATGAGGCAGGGGATTCCGATTTGGATATTCATACAGAAGGTGATGAGGAAGCGATGGGGGACTTGTTTGCTCCTCGGAAGCAGCAGACCAGTGAAAATCAGTCCCCTGAGCAGCAGGTTGAGCGACTGCTTTACCAAGGTCATCCGAGTTGGCTGGCATATCCCAAGTCGGTGTTGGCCCTCTTCGGTTTCGGTGCTGCCGCCTGGTTGTTTCATCATCTGCATGCGGAACTGGCCTGGGTGATTATTTCGGGGGCACTCGCCGTGCTTCCGTTACTGTTTGTTGCGCTCGACCGCTTGACCACCAGTTATTTCATCACCACGCACCGGGTGGAGATTGAGTTTGGCATGATTGGTCGAAGCACCAAAGAGGTGCGCATTGCGGACATTCGCGCTATTGATGTCGAGCAAGACGCCTACAAGGCTCTTGTCGGCATCGGGCATGTGAAGTTCGATTCCTCTGCTGGACCGAATGCGGAGGTTGTGTTCGACAACGTGCGCCGTCCGCACAATTTGAGGCAGGCGATCCGCGAACTTCAGGGGTGATTGGCGGTTCCTCATGAGTAGTAGAATCCCGCGCTCGTATTGGTGGCTGCAACCCTAATTTATCCGTCAATGAGTTGCGAGAAAGCCGGAGGGACTAGAATCGATTGTTCAGTTAAACAAACTGGAGGGGTCTCATTTTTCTGGCGAAGAACATTTCCCTTGTTCATCATTGGGCTGGCGGGCCTAGTCGTTTATTCCAACAGTTTTCAAGGGCCTTTTGTTTTTGATGATGTTGAGGCTATCAGAGACAATACAACGATCCGGCATTTGTCTCCGTTGGCACAGGTTCTGTTTCCGATAAAAGGAGTTCTGCACAGAGGCGTAACGGTGGAAGGCCGGCCTTTGCTGAACTTGAGTTTCGCTTTGAACTATGCCGTGAGTGGATTGGAAGTGTGGGGTTATCACCTAGTGAATCTTCTGATTCATGTGCTTGCGGGGCTGACCCTTTACGGGATTGTGCGCCGGACCATTATAAGAGTGGATAAGTCTAAACGTCTGGGCTCGGAGCATGCGAAATGGCTGGCACTGATAGTAGCGCTGCTCTGGCTGATCCATCCACTACAAACGGAGTCAGTAACCTACATCGTGCAACGTGCGGAGTCGCTGGTGGGCTTGCTCTATCTGCTCACGCTATATCTATCTATCCGGGCCATGGATTTGCCGAGGGCAATGCGGTGGCAAGTTGCGGCGATCATGGCGTGTGCGCTGGGAATGACGGCCAAGGAGGTCATGGTGAGCGCTCCGCTCATGGTCTTGCTTTACGACGTGATGTTTGTGGCTGGTTCTATCCGGCTGGCTTGGCGCGAGCGGCGGGGATTTTATCTGGCACTGTTTTCCACTTGGGCAGTGCTGGCGGCGTTGTTGTTATGGACCGGGGAAGCAAGCCGGGATCTGGTGAAGGCATTGTTCTTTCAAGCGAGCGGGCACGGTGACGCGGCGGCTGCTATCCGTGAGATGAACTGGCTGGATTATGCACTGACGCAATTTGGCGCGATCGCTCAATACCTGCGGCTATGCCTTTGGCCGAGCCCGCTGGTTTTTGATTACGGGAACGAAGTGGCGCATGGGTTTTGGGAGATCGTTCCTGCGGCGATATTGGTGGGGTTGTTGGTTGGAGCCACGCTGCTTGGATTATGGCGGCGTCACTGGGCGGGATTTGTCGGCGCTTGGTTCTTTTTGATTTTGGCACCGACCACGAGCGTGGTGCCCTTGTCGGGACAGACGATGGCAGAACATCGGATGTATTTGCCACTAGCCGGAGTGTTGGTGCTGCTGGTGGTTGGTGCTTACGCCGGATGGACCAGACTGCGTGAGCGTGCGAAGCGGGACAAATGGCTGCGTGCGCTGCCCGCGCTGTTGGTATCGCTGATTGTGCTGTGCTTGGGCGGACTGACGCTGCGCCGCAATTTGGATTACCAATCGGAATATTCCATCTGGCAGGACACGGTTCTGAAGCGACCCACCAGTCCCACGGCGCACAACAACTTGGGCTACTACACTCTTGCTCAAAAAGGTCGTGTGGATGAAGCCATCTCCCTTTATCAGAAAGCGTTGGAGCTCGATTCGAATTATGCCGAGGCTCACAATAATCTTGCCATGGCCCTGCTGCAAAAAGGTCAGGTTGATGAGGCGGTGACTCATTCTAAAAATGCCATGGAACTTAAACCTGGTTTTGCCGAAGCCACAAATAATTTAGGCAACGCCCTTTTTCAGAGAGGTCAGGTTGATGAGGCTATCATCTGTTTCAAAAATGCTCTGAAATTGAAACCCAATTTCGCATTGGCCCACAACAACCTTGGGATTGCTTATCTTCATATGGGGCACGTGGACAAGGCATTGTTCTATTGCCAGAGCGCTGTTGAACTCAACTCAGATAGCGAGGAAGCTCACTATAACCTTGGCAATGCACTATATAAAAAGGGGCGGGATGGAGAGGCGCTCGTGCATTATCGTCGAGCTTTGGAACTTAATCCGGATTACACGGTCGTTCATGCAAACCTCGGCGTGGCGCTGCTGAGAATGGGTCGCGTAGAAGAGGCGACAGTGCATTACGAGCTTGCCATCAAGATCAACCCATTGGAATTGGGCACGCTTAATAATCTGGCATGGATATTGGCAACGAGTCCCCAGGCATCGCAACGAAACGGCGCAAGGTCGCTCGAACTGGCGCAGCGGGCTAGCCAACTTTCTGGCGGCAATCACCCCATCGTTCTGCATACGCTGGCTGCTGCCTATGCCGAGTGCGGCCGATTTGCCGAAGCAGTGGGAATCGCCGAACAGGCTTTGGCGGCGGCGAATGCACAAAGCAACACGGGCTTGGCCGATGTCATTCGGAAGGAGCGCGATCTTTATCAGGAGGGTAAACCCATGCGTGAGATGGCACCAGTGGCGCCTTGATGCTTGCGGCATAATGCGTCTGCCGTTAAGTGCTCTCACTGCGATGGAACTATTGAAAACCTATCTCATGGTGATGCTGGGCGGCATGTTCGGTGTGGCCGCGCGCATGTGGATGTCATCTGCGCTGGGCGCGACATTCGGTCTGGCCTTTCCCATCGGCACGCTGGTGGTGAATGTGCTGGGCTGTTTTGTCATCGGCCTATTCACCGGGCTGACTGGCCACGGCGGTGTCTGGCATGTGTCGCCGAACATGCAGCAAGCGGTGACCATCGGTGTGCTGGGTGGCTACACGACTTTTTCATCGTTCAGCCTCCAGACGATTGATCTTCTTAGCGGCGGACATTTTTTGCAGGCCACGCTCAATGTCGTGCTGTCAGTTGTTCTGTGTTTGCTGGCGTGCTGGTTCGGACTCATTCTCGCTGGATTCGTCAACGCCAGGTAGTCTCAGCGTCAATAATTTGGTTTACGCCAGCACGCCTTTCACAAGCTTGCCGTGCACGTCCGTCAGTCGGAAGTGACGGCCCTGAAATCTGAAGGTGAACCGCTCGTGATCAATGCCCATGAGGTGCATGAGGGTGGCCTGAAAGTCATGCACATGAACGGCATCATTGATCACGTTGAAACCGAACTCATCACTCGCGCCGTAAGTCAGGCCGGGCTTGACGCCTCCGCCGGCCATCCAAAGCGTGAAGGCGTAGGGATGATGATCTCGCCCCCATTGTTTTACGCTTTTGATATCACCTTGCAGAAACGGAGTTCGACCGAATTCGCCTCCCCATATCACGAGCGTATCGTCCAGCATCCCGCGTTGTTTTAAATCGTTCACGAGCGCCGCAGACGGTGCGTCGGTATCATTGCATTGAATTTTTAGCTGGGAATTTAGATTTCTGTGTTGATCCCAGCCCGCATGCATCAATTGCACGAAGCGAACACCACGCTCTGCCAGTCGGCGCGCCATCAGGCAGTTGTATGCATAGCTGCCCTGTCGTTTCACATCCGGGCCATACATATCGAGAATGTGCTGAGGCTCGTTGGAAAGATCGGTCAGCTCCGGCACGCTGGTCTGCATCCGATAGGCCATTTCGTATTGAGCGATTCTCGTGGCCACCTCCGGATCGCCGGATTCAGCGAGTTTGAATTCATTCAGCTTGGCCAGATCATCCAGCACGCCGCGCCGCATGGTTCGGCTCATGCCCTCGGGATTGCTCAGATAGAGGACGGGATCGCCGCTGCCGCGGAACTTCACTCCCTGATACTTTGAAGGCAGAAACCCGCTGCCCCAGTAATAATCGTAGAAAATCTGACCGCAGGAAGCTTCCTTGTCGCGTGAAGTCATGACCACAAATGAAGGCATTTCGTTGGAGTCGCTGCCCAATCCGTAGCTGAGCCAGGCGCCGATGCTGGGTCTGCCCGCCTGCTCGGCACCAGTGAGAAAAAAATTGATCGCGGGCGCATGATTCACCGCCTCGGTGTGCATGGACTTGATGAAACACAACTCATCCACCATGCCCGCCGTATGCGGCAGGAAGTCACTGACCCACGCGCCACATTTCCCGTGTTGCGCGAAATTTGATATTTCGCCCAGCACTGGGCGCGCAGTTTGATTGCCGGTCATGGTGCTGAAGCGTCTGCCGCCCACGATCTCGTTGGGTATTTGCTTCCCATGCCACTCTTTGAGCTTGGGCTTATAGTCGAATAGATCGACATGAGACGGGGCGCCGTTTTGTAACAAATAGATGACGCGTTTTGCTTTGGCCGCGAAATGAGGCAGGACAGGGGCCGTCCGATCTGGACTCATGGCAAAACCATCGCGTGCGAACATGGAGCCGAGCGCCATGCCACCAAGTCCCATGGACGCTTTTCCGAAGAGGGCGCGACGTGTGAGATTAAGCCTGTGAATGTCGGAAGGATTCATGGATCACTCTTTAGTAATGGCTTCGTCGAGGTTGAGGATGAGCTGGCACAGCGCCGTCCATGCGGCGTGCTCGATGCCATCAAGCTTCATGTCACGCGGTGATTCGCCAACGGAAAGCAATTTTCCGATGGCACCCCTGTCCTCGCTGAATTGGGTTTTGAGAAGTTTCAGACGTTGCAGGAGAATGTCTTTTTCATCCGGCTTGATCATGCGCGCCGTCGCGAGCCGAATAGCAAGATTGAGGCGGGCATCATCCTCCTTCTCCGCATGAATGATACGTTGCGCCATGGCGCGGGCGGCTTCGACGTAGGTCACGTCGTTGAGCGTAGTGAGGGCATGCAGCGGCGTGTTGGTGCGATACATTTTTACGCTGCAAACTTGCCGAGCCGCGTTGTCGAAGAGCATGGTGGGCCCGACGATTCGCCGCCAGAACGTGTATAACGTGCGTCGATAAAGCGCGTCGCCCTTGTCCTGCTGGTATTTAGTTTTACCAAAGGTCGCCTCCTCCCAGATGCCTTCCGGCTGATAGGGTTTCACTGGAGCGCCGCCCAGTTTCTCTTTGAGCAATCCGGCCTGGGCCAGCGCGCCATCGCGAATCATCCATGAAGGCATCCGGAAACGCGCACCGTGGGAAAGCAGGCGATTTTCAGGATCACGCTCGTGCAGTGATGTCGTGATTTTTGACGATTGTCGGTAGGTGCCGCTCATCACGATGAGCTTGTGCAGCGCCTTCACATCCCAGCCATTTTCCATGAAATAAATCGCCAGCCAGTCGAGCAACTCTTGATGCACCGGCTTCTCTCCCTGCACACCGAAATCTTCCGCAGTTTTTACAAGACCGATGCTAAAGAACGCCTGCCAGAAGCGATTGACCGTTACGCGGGCCGTGAGCGGGTTCTCGGGTGAGACGAGCCATTGCGCGAGGCCAAGACGGTTTTTTGGCGCGTTAGCTGGCAAGGATGGAAGTGCCGACGGCGTGCCGGCGGTGACCTTTTCGGTGGTCGGTTTGTCGTATGCGCCCTTGGCGAGGACGAAAGTGCTGCGCGGCTTGGCGAGCGTATCCATGATCATGACTTTGGGAGCCTTGGTGGTTGCAGTTTGTCGATCGCGCACAGATGCGAGCAATTTCTCCAGCAGTTTCACATAGTCAGCATCCTTGTCTTTGAAGTAATTGATTGCTTCTGGCAGCGCCTCCGAATTTCGCTTGGCAGGAGGCACCCCGGCCAGAGTCGAAGAAAGGTTGCCTGGAAGCTTTCCGGCCTCAGAATCTGAAAGACGTTTGCCCTTGGGTCGGGGGAATTTCACCAACTCGAAGTCTTCCACCTCCTTGGCAACTTCATTGAGGTGATTAATCGCGACTTTGAGGCGAGCACTCTCTTCTTGCGTGGTCAGGTCCAGCACTGGCGCATCCTGACCGCTGCGATCATTTCCGGTTTCCGAGGTTTGATTGAAGAAGTCGTAAAACGCGAAGTAGTCCCGTTGTAAGATTGGATCGAACTTGTGATCGTGGCAGCGGCAGCAACCAATGGTCAGGCCGAGCCAGACAGTGCCGGTGGTTTCCACGCGATCCATCACGTTCTCCACCCGTGATTCTTCAGCGATGCGGCCGCCCTCACCGTTCATCATGTGATTGCGATTGAATCCGCTGGCCAGCTTCTGGTCGGTGGTGGCATTGGGCAATAAATCACCTGCGAGCTGCCATTCGGTGAACTTGTCGTAGCGCATGTTTTGATTGATGGCCTTGATCACCCAATCACGCCACGGCCACATGGTGCGCGTCGGATCGCCTTGAAAGCCGTTGGTATCGGCGTATCGGGCAGCATCCAGCCAGTCCCAGCACCAGCGCTCGCCATAGCGCGGCGAATTGAGAAGGCGGTCTACGACCCGCTCGTAAGCTTGAGGAGAATCGTCGCGCAAGAATGCATCCACATCTTCGGGCGTTGGCGGCAGACCGGTAAGATCGAGCGTGACGCGGCGGATCAAAGTCTCGCGCGTGGCCTCGGGCGAGGGTTTGAGTCCTTCTTGTTTGAGTTTGGCAAGAACGAAAGCGTCGATGGGATTTTTGATTGCGGTGTTGAGATCGGAAATTTTTGGCACAGGGGGTTTTACCGGTTTCACCAGTGCCCAGTGCACACCCCACTTCGCGCCTTCATCAATCCAACGCTTCAACTTCTCTTTTTGCTCAGCGCTGAGCTTGCGGTTGCTTTTCGGGGTCGGCATCACCTCATCGGGATCATCGCTGAAAATACGCTTGATAAGTTCGCTCTCCGCGCTTTGGCCGGGCTTGATGGCCGTCACGCCATCAGTGACAATTTTCGCGCCCTTTTCCTCATCGAGACGGAGATCAGCCTTGCGCTCGGCCTTGTCAGGCCCGTGGCAGTGATAGCAGTTTTCGCTGAGGATCGGCTGGATATCGCGGTTAAAATCCAATTCTGTCGGCGCGGACAAGAGCGGTCCGCCTGCGAAGGCGGATGCAATGCTGAAAATGAAGACGGAAATCCGCATGAAAGTCGAGAGATACTCTACGTCATGCAGTGACTGAATTTTGCAAATATATGCGGTTGGAAATCGTGATTAGCCGGGCATCTTGACCTCATGGTCGTGGAGAGCCCTATCAGCAATCAGCAGCGTGCCACTGCGCACCGCATGCGTGTGGCACTCCACGCGGAGGGATTTCTCCAGCGCCGGAGCCGTGGTGAACAACATCCGGTATGGGATTTTCTGTTCACCTATTACAATCTGTCACCGGGCAAATTAATGACATGGCGTCCTGCGATCTTTGAAACCCGGAACAGTCGTGAGGCGGGGGAATGGCCAGCCATGGGGCCGCGCATCATCAACGAAGCGAAATGGATTGCGCAACTATGCGGAAAGATCATGGACAGACCCTCGCGCTTCACCTGCTACGGACTTCATGAATGGGCCATGGTTTACCGGCAGGCAACCGATCAGGTGCGTCACAATGCCTGGAAATTGCGTCTGTCGCCAGATGAACTTGCGGCCTTTGTAGACAGCCAGACGCTTTGCTGCACGCATTACGATGCCTTCCGTTTTTTCACATCCGAAGCGCGCAAGCTCAATGCCCATGAACCGCAACTGGAGACCCGTTTGGAAATGGAGCAAGGCGGGTGTCTCCACGCGAACATGGATCTTTACAAATGGACCGGCAAACTGTGGCCGTGGATCGGCAGTGATCTGGTGGCTGACGCGTTTGAGATTGCCGTCGCTGGACGCGAGTTCGACATGCGCGCCAGTCCCTATGACCTTGCCGAGCTTGGTTTTGAGCCAGTCAAAATTGAAACGGAAGAGGGCCGGGAGGAATACCGTCGCATCCAGCAGCAGCTCGCGGCAATGGCGGAGCCGGTGCGACTGAAGTTGCGCGAGGCTGCGCTACGGATTGCCGCCGCTGATGTTTCCTGATTTGCCAAAGCAACACGATGGCGCAAGATTGTCTGTCCATGTCCGACCTCATTTCCAACGTCCTCGCCGAACGCTATGCCACCGCGCCCATGCGCGCCATCTGGTCCGGGGAGGGGAAGGTCAGACTCGAGCGCGAACTCTGGATCGCCGTGCTGAAAGCGCAGCGCGATCTTGGTCAAAGTGTGCCGGCTGGGGTGATTGAAGCGTATGAACGGGTTAAAGACTCTGTCGATCTCGGCAGCATCATGCGGCGCGAGCGTGTCACGAGGCACGACGTGAAAGCGCGCATCGAGGAATTCTGCGATCTGGCCGGGCATGAACAGATTCACAAAGGCATGACCAGCCGCGATCTCACGGAGAACGTGGAGCAGCTCCAGGTGTTCCGCGGCTTGCAGGTCGTGCGCACAAAATGCATCGCGGCGCTGGTGCAATTCGCCGCGCGGGCGAAACAGTTCCGCGATGTTCCTCTCACCGCGCGCACGCACAATGTCGCGGCGCAGGTCACGACCGTGGGCAAGCGCATCGCGATGTTTGGCGAGGAACTGCTCGGCGGTCTTCATCAGCTTGAAGCCGTGATTGCCAGCTATCCGGCGCGTGGATTGAAGGGAGCGGTGGGCACGAGGCTGGATCAGATCAGCCTCTTTGACGGTGATGCCGGGAAGGCTCGCAAGCTGGATGATAAAGTCGTGGCCTATCTTGGTCTGCCGGTTTCGTTTGATGCCGTGGGCCAGGTCTATCCTCGCAGCCTGGATTTCCGGGTGGTCAGTGCTCTGGTTGATCTGGCGAGCGGCCCTGGAGATTTTGCGAAGACGCTGCGGCTGATGGCGGGACAAGAACTTGCGAGCGAAGGATTTGCCAAAGGGCAGGTTGGCTCCTCCGCGATGCCGCACAAGATGAACAGCCGGTCTTGCGAGCGCATCAACGGATTGCACGTCGTCCTGAAGGGTTATCTGGCGATGGCCGCAGGGCTTGCGGGCGATCAATGGAACGAAGGTGACGTGTCCTGTTCAGTGGTGCGCCGCGTCATGCTGCCCGATGCGTTTTTGGCGATGGATGGCCTGCTGGAAACGCTGCTCACCGTATTGGGTCAGATAGACATTTTTGAGGCGGTGGTCGCCCAGGAGTTACAGCGCTATCTGCCATTCCTCCTCACCACCACCGTCCTCATGGAATCGGTCAAGGCTGGTGCCGGGCGCGAGGGCGCGCACGAAGCCATCAAGGAGCATGCGGTGGCAGTCGCGCGTGATCTCCGCACGGGAACTGTATCTAACAACGACCTGTTCCTACGGCTCGCCAGCGACAAGCGGCTGGGTCTTTCTTCGAAGCAGTTCGACGCCATATTGGCGGCGGGTCGCGCCAATATTGGCGATGCCGCAGCACAGGTGGATGCGTTCGCCGAAAAAATTGACGTGCTTGCCGCCAAGCATCCTGAATCGGCGAAGTATGTGCCTGGGGAAATTCTTTGAGAGATTCAAGTTTCAAATATCGGCATTCAAGAGTATTGAGTCTGCTCACAACTCATCTCGAACTTGAAACTCTAAATACGAAATGAAATTGACTCACATCGCACTCGTCATGGCGCTCAGCCTCTTGGGAGTGACCACTTGGATGGCATTGGATGCGCGCAACGACGCCAAGGGCGCGCACAATCAGCTTGATCTCGCCCAGCAGCAGAAAGGCGGGACCTCGAGCGCTGCCGCGTTGCAGGAGAGAGAGAATCAGCTTCTCATGCAGCAGATGGCTGGCAAAAAGAGCGCGCAACCACCATCGGTCGCATCGTCAAACCCAACGTCGACTGCAAAACATTCCGCAGTTGGCGGAGGAAGCAAAACGAACATGGGTCGCACGGGGACTGCAGTTGTGGATGCCTCGCCGCCCCCTTTCTCGCAACGGCAGAGGATGGTGATGTCTGTTCCTGCCATCGGCAGGGTAAAGGAATGTTACATTGAGCATGGTTTCGTCATTATCACTGCGGGCACGAGTCAGAAAATCGAGAACGGCATGACCTTTGCCCTGCGCCGCGGCCCGGGTATCATCGGGCGCATTAAAATCACAGATGTGGATAAGGCAGATGCGGTGGGAAACATCGACAAAAATAGCGTTCCAGCTGGGGTCGCGATCGAGAATGGTGACGATGTGATTCAGGATTTGCCGCCAGGGGTATAAGATATTCGTTTAAGGTTCAGGGTTCGGTGTTCAGAGTTGACCGACAGGCATCTGCTTTACTCAGCCAGCGAACCTTGAACACTGATATTGGAATCGCGAAGCGCAGCATGAAACAGCGTCTGGACCAACTGCTTGTCGCCCGTGGATTTTGTGAATCACGAGAGAAGGGGAAGCGCCTCATTCTGGCGGGTGAGGTTCTGGTCAACGACAGGCCAGTCACGAAAGCTGGACAACTCGTGGCGGAAGACGTCACGCTGCGCGTAAAACAACCGCCGAAGTTTGTCAGCCGCGGTGGCTTCAAGCTCGAAGGCGCGCTCGATCACTTTGGAATTCAGGTGCGTGGCAAGGTTTGTCTGGACGTCGGATCATCCACGGGTGGCTTCACTGATTGCCTGCTGCAACGCGGCGCAATGAAGGTCTTCGCGTTCGATGTCGGCACCAATCAGCTTGTTTGGAAATTGCGCGACGATCCGCGTGTCGTTTCGCGCGAAAAACTGAACGTGCGGCACATGAAGCCGGAGGATGTGGGCGAGCGCGTGGATGTCATCGTCGCGGACGTCTCATTCATTTCACTGATGCTGGTCTTGCCGCCGGCGTTCCAGTCACTGAAACCCGGGGGGGAAGCCGTGGTGCTGATTAAACCGCAGTTTGAACTTAGCAAAGAAGAGGTTGGCAAGGGCGGCATCGTGAAAGAGACGTCGCTGCACGAGAAAGCTTGTGCGAAAATCGAGTCGTTTGTGAAATCCCAGCCGGGGTGGGAATGGCGCGGCCTGATGGAATCACCGATCCAGGGGACGGAGGGGAACCGGGAGTTTCTGGCGTGGGTTTCGCTTAATTAATACCACGAGCACTTGAAAACCGGTTCTATTGGCCCCTGGAAGGGGCAGAGAACATAGCCGGTGGTGGCAACCACCGGTTGCATCACAAAGAGTCGTTGTGCGCCCTGAAAGGGCGCGAGAAGGAGGACGCGGTAATGT
>JANNQW010000419.1:0-4288 GCA_031400955.1 Verrucomicrobiota bacterium | reverse complement strand
CCGAGAATATTATCAAGACGACACAATTCATGGAGGAGGCCTACACGCTTGGCATCCCGACCATTCGCGTGAACACGGGACGCTGGGGGACGAGCAAGAACTTCGATGAGTTGATGGCGCATCGCGGTGTCGAGCCGCGGCTTCCGGGCTATACTGACGAGGATGGATTCAAGTGGGTGATCGATAGTTTTGAGAAGCTGCTGCCGGAAGCTGAGAAGCGCGGAGTGGTGATGGGCCTGGAAAATCACTGGGGCCTCGGCATTAGCGCGGAGGGAGTGATGAAAGTGGTGGACGCCCTTAAGAGTCCATGGCTCCAGGTGACGCTGGATACCGGCAACTTTTTGGAAGATCCCTACGACCGCCTGAAGCAACTTGCGCCGCATACGGTGCTGATGCAGGCCAAGACCTACTACGGCGGTGGACTGTGGTATCAACTCGATCTCGACTACGCTCGCATCGCCGGCATCATGCGGGACGCGGGCTACCGCGGTTACATTTCACTTGAAATGGAAGGCAAGGAAGATCCCATTGCGGCAGTTCCGAAGAGTCTGGCAATGCTCCGGAGGCACTTCTCATAAGAAGTGTGGCGCGATGCCGGATGAGCTGGCAATTCGCGCCACGTGACACCAAGGAGTGTCGTCATTCCGTTGCTTCCTGAGTCGTATGCGATAAAGCAAGGCAGCCCGCCTTAGCCCTGATGCTCAAGTATCGCAACAACGCCGCCATCGTTCACATAGCGCCGCTCGTGGTGTTCATGTTGCTGACGTCCTTCGTGCCGTTCTTCGCGGTGAAAAACAGCGAGCTGCCCTGGTGGCGATCTTCGCCGGAGCACTGGATATATCCGCTGCAAACCGTGGTCTGCGGCGGGTTGCTGACGTTCTTCTGGAGGAACTATACGTTCCGGCCTGCGCGCGGATTTCTGCTGGCGACTCTGTTCGGAATTGCAGGCGTCATTGTTTGGATCGTTCCGGCGTGGATCTATCATCGCATGGACCTCCTGGACAGCAGCGAGAAGGCCGGAATCCCGTTGCTTGGTTTCGTGCCCCGCACCGATGGATTTGATCCGACGATTTTCGAGAATGCGCCCTTCTGGTATGCCGCCGTCATCGCGATGCGCTTCGTCCGGCTGGTGGTCGTGGTTCCGCTGGTCGAGGAGATTTTCTGGCGCGGCTTTCTCATGCGTTATGTGATCGCCGAGCACCGTTCATTTTCGAGTGTGCCGTTCGGCACGCATTCGTGGAAAGCGTTTGGCGTTACTACGGCGGCCTTCATATTGGTACATGCGAAGGAGGACTGGCTGGGCGCACTGGTCTTTGGCAGCCTGATGTATTTTCTCTGCATCCGCAGCAAAAGCCTCGCGGCCTGCGTCTGGATGCACGCGGTGGCAAACCTGCTGCTGGGCATTTACGTCTTGATAACAAGGCAATGGGGTTTTTGGTAAGCCAGTGAAAATCGCCCTCGCTCAGATCAACACCACCGTCGGAGACTTCGACGGGAACAAGTCGCTCATTCTCGATGCGTATCGCAAGGCGGTCGCGCAGGGAGCGGAACTGGTGCTGACACCGGAGCTGGCCATCACCGGTTATCCGCCGCGCGATCTGGTGAATCGCTCCCAGTTTGTTCCGGCTAACAAGGAGACACTGCAGGCGATTGCATCCGAGATCGGCGACGTTCCGCTCATCACAGGATTCGTCGACTTCAACGAGAACGGTCGCGGCCGCCATTTCCGCAACGCAGCCGCCGTGCTTCATCGTGGGAAAATCATCCGCATCACGCACAAATCTTTGCTGCCAACATACGATGTCTTCGATGAAGACCGTTACTTCGAGCCGGCAGATGAAATCAAACCGGTGCTGGTGAACGGCGTCCGGCTTGGCATCACGATCTGCGAGGACATTTGGACAGACGAGTTCTTGTCACGTCCGCTCTACAATGTCAGCCCTCCGCAGGAGTTGGCGCGTCAGGGGATCGATTTGCTGGTCAACATCAGCGCCTCGCCGTTCCACCTTGGCAAGCCTGCCGTGCGACAGCGCATGATGAGCTCCTTGGCCCGCGATCTGCAGATTCCCATCGCCTACTGCAACGCGGTCGGGGGCAACGACCAGCTTGTCTTTGATGGCAACTCCCTCGTCATCAGCGCAGACGGCACGATCATCACCGCGCTTCCCGGGTTCGAAGAATCACTGCGCGTCGTTGAACTTTCCGACATTTTAAAATCCGCATTCCAAAATCCGCAATCGGATACTGAGCAGCTCTACCGCGCCATGGTCCTGGGCCTGCGGGATTATGCACGCAAGTGCGGCTTCAAATCCTGCGTGCTCGGCCTGAGCGGCGGCATCGACTCCGCGCTCGTCGCCGTGATCGCGGCACAGGCATTTGGGCCGCAAAATGTGCTGGGGGTTTCATTACCAAGTATATTCTCCTCCGAAGGCAGCAAGGATGATGCGCGCGATATCGCAAAAAACCTAGGCATCCGTTACGAGACTATTCCCATCCAGGCGGCCTTCGAAAGTGTAAAGACGCAGCTGGCGCCGGTGTTCGCCGGTCGTCCCGAGGACATCACTGAGGAAAATATGCAGTCGCGCATCCGCGGGCTGATCTTGATGTCGCTTTCCAACAAGTTTGGCCATTTGCTGCTCACCACCGGCAACAAGAGCGAAATGGCCGTCGGCTATTGCACGATCTATGGCGACATGTGCGGCGGTCTCGCCGTCATCAGCGACCTGCCGAAAACCCGCGTGTATGAAGTGGCGCGCTGGATCAATCGCGAAAGGGAAATTATTCCGTGGTCCAGTATTGAGAAGCCACCGAGCGCGGAGCTGAAGCCCGATCAGAAAGATCAGGACACGCTGCCGGAGTATGAAGTCTTGGACGGCATTCTGGAGTTGTTCGTGGAGCAGGGAAAATGCGCGAATGAAATTACCGCTGCGGGCTTTGATGAAAAGATCGTGCGCTGGGTATTGCGTCGCGTTGATGCCAATGAATGGAAACGCCATCAAGCCGCGCCCGGCTTAAAGGTCACCAGCAAAGCGTTCGGCATAGGACGCAGAATCCCCATTGCTCAGCGCTTTCGTGACTGAAAGTCAAATTCTGAAAAGGAAAGTCGATGGGGTTTGATGCTTGAACCTGCACGCAGAGGACGCTATTGAACGCGACCACACGCATGACACTTCCCGAACCCAGCGCCCACGGCGATATATTGATGGCCTTCCTGAGCATCTGGCTGGAGGGCGCGCCGTTTATTCTCGTGGGAACGGTTATCTCTGGCTTCATCGATGCGTTTCTGCCCGCCAGATTGCTCGATCGCGTTCTCCCAAAAAACAAGGTTCTGGCGACGCTGATGTCCGGCTCTCTCGGACTTGTGTTCCCGGTGTGCGAGTGCGCCGTCGTGCCCGTGGTGCGGCGATTGGTTCAGAAGGGATTGCCGATTTCATGTGCGATGACGTATCTCTTGTCTGCGCCGATCATCAATCCGGTGGTGATCATCAGCACCCTGACGGCGTTCGGGGAGTTTGGCGGCGCTAATTCCATCGCCGGATTTTCCTGGCCAGCGATGACCATCGCCCGGCTCTCGCTTGGTTACACAATCGCTGTTATTGTCGGTCTGGCCATATTGCGCCGGAAACCGTCCGACATTTTGCGCGCTTCGATCGCCAACGGAATCGACAAGCGCGCGGCGGACGGCGTTCATGATCACGAGACGTCGCGCGGGGTTGATGAAAAAATCACCCATGCCATGCGCACGTCGATGCGCGACTTCCTTGACACCGGGATGTATTTTACCGTTGGCGTCATCATCACGGCCTGGTTCGGCACCCAGGTGGATCAGACGAAGTTCGCTCAGCTTGCCAACAACGAGTGGGTGGCCACGCCCTCGTTGATGGGTCTGGCTTACGCGCTGGCATTGTGCAGCACCTCGGACGCTTTTATTGCCGCGCCGATGGCGGCGTTCTCGCTCAAGGCCAAGCTCGCCTTCCTCGTCTTTGGGCCGATGTTTGACGTGAAACTCACTTTCATGTATCTTTCCGTGTTCCGCCGCAAGTTTGTGCTGGTGTTGGGAATTGGTCTTTTCGTATTGATCGGCTTGCTCAGCGGCCCTTGGTGGGACATGCTGACCGAAGGCCGGATTCGGTGGAGCACAGATTGGTGGGACATGTTTACACTCTTGTTTGCGAATTAAACCGAACCTTTGCCATGAAAACTTCGCGCATCGGCATCCATCTTCTCAGTGTCTTGCTCCTTCTGCTCTGGGGCGGGGTCATGCTTTACTTCTATGCCAGCGGGCGTC
>JANNQW010000418.1:0-21548 GCA_031400955.1 Verrucomicrobiota bacterium | reverse complement strand
ACTCGGCGAGGGTCTCCGTGGATTCGACCTGGAAACACTCGCAAAATCCGGCGGCTCGGTCAGCCGTGATCTCGAGGTTTTCTATCCAGAGAATCGCTACCTGAATTTTTACGTCACCGCCATCGACGAGCACGAAGACCTCGGCTTTGTGATGCTCATCCGCGACATCACCCAGTCCCGGAAGCTCACCGAGGAAAAGATCGAAAGCGAGCGGATCAGCGCTCTCACTCTGCTGGCTGCGGGTGTGGCCCACGAACTGGGCAATCCGCTGAATTCCCTCACCATCCATCTGCAACTCATGGAGCGCCGGCTGAAAAAGCTCGATGCCAGACACTCCGCGAAATTGCTCGACATGCTCGGAGTTGCGCAGGGCGAGATCAAGCGCCTCGATCTCATCATCGGCCAGTTTCTAGCCGCCATCCGTCCTACGCATCCCCAGCTCCAGCGCGTGCAGTTGAATGAACTCATCGAGGAGTCAGTGAAGTTCCTCGCCCCGGAGATCATCCGGGGCAAGGTCACCGTGAAACTCGATCTCAGCAATGCCGTGCCCGCGATGCCACTGGATGCGAATCAAATGAAGCAGGGATTTTACAACCTCATTCGCAACGCCTGCCAGGCCATGCCCGAGGGCGGCACGCTCTCCATCGCCAGCACCGCCACCGATTTTGAAGTCCGCCTCACCTTCGCCGACACCGGCCGCGGCATCTCCACCACCAACATGAGCAACCTCTTCCAGCCCTTCTTCACCACGCGAAAGACCGGCACCGGCCTGGGCCTGCTCATCGTGCGCCGCATCGTCCGCGAACACGGCGGCGAAATCGAACTCGAAAGCCGCGAGAACGAAGGCACGAAGGTGACCATCTATCTGCCGCTCGTGGAAAAGAAGATGCGCTATCTGGAAGCACCGGCATCCGACGTGGATGCTCCCAAACCATGAACATGAAACAAAAACTGCTACGGGTGGTCAAGCTGCTGGCGATGGCCGTGTTACTTTTTTACGTAACTGTGTTCGTATTGATCTATTTCGCAACACAAGATGTTATCGAGCAAACAACAGGTCCGGTTTCTAGAGAGCAGGCAGTAAAGCATTGTCCCATCAAACTCCCGTTAGGTGCCCACAATATTCAGTATGCTAGTTTGGCAGGTGGCCTACAAGACTGTGAACAATTTGTTCATTTTGAAGCTCAAGTTTCAGAGTGCCACTCTCACGCGGAAAGCATTTTCGCCGAGTGCTCAAAAAATGGTTTGCGAAAGCCGATCCCGCAATTTCAACCCGTGAGTCATCCTCACAAAGTTGTAAGTTCTCGCCTTCGGACTGAGTGGTTTGACAACGAACGGATTGCTAAAGGCGTCGTTGCCGGTGAAGGCACCGGGTCTGAGCCCAGAATATGGATCGATGAGGAACGGGGAATTTTTTATTACTTTGTCACAGACTGATCCATGCCAGCGCTCGCATGCACACAACGCCATGTCATGCTTGGACATGAACCTCCCCGTTGTCATCGAACGCGGCGCAGACCGATAACGTGCGCATCATCAAATTGCCTGCCTACAGTCCTGAACTTAATCCAATTGAGGGACTATGGGATCAGTTGTATGATGCGATTCCAACAAGGTCTTCGCTACCCTCGATGCCTTGGAAGAGTCTCTCACGGCTTTCGTTCGCCCTTTCTGGAGCCGACGCCAGACGCATCTTCAGTCTGGTCTTGCATCTTTGGCTCAATGATCAAACAAACGCATCCTTCGGACCCGTTTTGCTGGTTTAAAGAGCTAAATTGTATCAAAAGTAAATCTCAGCCGCTAGTCTCACTTTTGATTGACCGAATCCGCTAGACTGATTAGGATTACTTAAGTTTATTACACATCCCGTTTTGTCCACCTTAAATCCCATAAACCATGGCCAAAGCGGTAATTATTGATGACGAAGCTCCCATTCTGGAGCTCATGTCCAAATTCTGCCGGTCTCTTGGTCACGAGATCAGCGGGTGCCAGACGGGCGCGGCCGGCATCGCTGCACTGCGAGATATCAAACCTGACTTTGTAATCGTTGACCTGCTCATCGGTGACGTGAACGGCTTGGACATCATCAAACTCTGCCGCGCGGAGTTACCATCCGCAGCAGTCATCATGGTCACCGGCCACGGCAGCGTGGAAACCGCCGTTGAAGCCATGCGTCTCGGTGCCTTTGACTACTTGACCAAACCCTTCGAACTGCCCGACCTGCAACGCACCATCGAACACGCCCTCGGCCAAAAAACATCCGGAACCACCGCCACCCTCCCCGCGCCAGTCCCCATTTCCAGCAGCGCCAAAATCATCGGTCAAAGCACCGCTATCCAGAAAATCAACGACCTCATCCAGCGGGTGGCCGACAATGACAGCCCCCTCCTGTTGGAGGGTGAGTTCGGAGTAGGAAAACAGCTTGTCGCCCGAGCCATCCACGAATCCAGCCGCCGAAACAATTCGCCCTTCAAAGCGATCCAATGCAGCGCGCTGCCTGAGGATTTACTCGAATCCGAGCTCTTCGGCCACGGAAATCCACAAAGCAGCATCTTCGCCCGCACCCGCGGCGGCACCGTCCATCTCGCGGAAATCCACCATCTGCCCATGCGCATCCAGGCACAGTTGAACGCGCTGTTAGAGCAGCTCACCGCCAGCATACCGGGATCTAATGGTTCCTTCAACTTCCGCCTCATCACCTCCACCACACACTGCCTTGAGGATGCCATCCTCGCTCGCAAATTCCGTGAGGATCTTTACTACAAAATCTCCGTTGTTCCCATCAGCATCCCACCGCTGCGCGAGCGCCGCGAGGACATCGCCCTGATCGTCGAGCACTTCCTGCGGGAACAGGCCTTGCGCACCGGTGGTCAGATGAAAAAAATGGAACGCTACGTCGAGGAATTTCTCGAAAAATACTCCTGGCCCGGCAACATTAGCGAGCTGCGCAACGCCGTGGAGCGCTCCTGCGCGCTCTCGGAAACCAACGTCATCAAGCCCACCGACCTCCCCTCTAAGGTCACACAAAGAGTCGAGGCTCCGCTCGATGCTTCAGCCGTGCAAGGCAGCAGTCAGAGGCTGCCCATCGGCTCCTCGCTTGATGACTTTATCAAAGGACAGGAGAAACTCTTCATCAACGAAACTCTCAAATTGAACAACGGCTCCCGCGAAAAGACCGCCAGCATGCTCGGCGTCAGCATCGCCACACTCTATCGAAAGATGGATCTCAATGTCGAACGCAAAACAACTTCCTAACCCAAACTTTGCATTGCAATTGCGACACAATCTCAATAATGTCCTGTCCGTCTCAAGCGTATCTACTTAGATCCCGCTATGCTCACCGACAAACTCCTCTCCGATCTCGCTGCCGGTGCCGGAGGAGTGATCAGTGACATTCCCGTCGGACACGACGACCACATCACACGGCTGCGGGAGCTGGGGCTCGTGCCTGGCACGCGGATCCGAGTGGTGCGCCGGGCGCCGCTGGGTGATCCTATCGAAGTTTCCGTGCGCGGCTCGCGTCTTGCGATGCGTCGCAGCGAAGCGCGGCATATTCACATCACGGTGGAATAAATCATGTCTTCTGCTGCATCAGCGTCTGAATCGCGGACGGACAAATCAGTTCCTGACTCTCTGTTTGCGCTGGTGGGCAATCCGAACTGCGGCAAGTCCACCATCTTCAATGCCCTCACCGGCCTGAAGCAAAAAGTCGCGAATTATCCCGGAGTCACCGTCGAGAAACGCGAGGGCACCTGCTTCAATCAGCACGGTAAACGCATCCGCCTGATCGATCTGCCAGGCACTTACAGCCTGAACGCACGCTCGCCCGACGAGGCGGTGGTGCGCGACGTGTTACTCGGTCGCCGGGCTGACACACCACGGCCCGACGCGGTGATCCTTGTTGCAGACGCCTCGAACATCGAGCGCAATCTCTATCTCGCGACACAGGTTCTTGAACTCGGCCTGCCGTCACTTCTGGTCTTGAACATGACAGATGTTGCCGAGGCGAAACAATGGCGCATCGACGTCGAAAAACTGTCCCAACGGCTCGGCGTGCCAGTGATTCCGATGCAGGCGACTTTCGGCAAGGGACTCCTGGAACTGAAAGCCGCGATCAGCCGCGTTCTTCAAAAGGCGAACAACCTGGTGCTGCCGATCCCGCCTGACATTCTGCAAGCGCTGGAGCAAACACGGAGTGATCTCATCCGCAGCGGCACCGTCGCGGAGACAGTTTCCTTGCTGGAACCGCTCTATTTGATCTCCGATCACGACCCCGGGCATTACGGAATTGAAAACTCGCAGGCCAACCGTCTCGCTGCCGCGCATGATATCTTGGAAAAGAAACTCCCCGGCTGGGAGGACCGGCTTGCGGCGACTCGCTACGAAGCTGTGGAAATGCTTTTGCACGATGTCCTGCGACGCCCCGAGCGCGATGAGAGCACGACGACTGACCGCCTCGACTCCGTCTTTCTCCATCCCCTCTGGGGCGGCGTCTGCATGGCCGCAATCATGCTCGCGGTATTTTACATGATCTTCAGCGTGGCCGAGGGGCCAATGGACTGGATAGACAAAATCACCGGATTAGTGAGCGGTTGGATCGAGGCAAAAATGCCCGGCGGCGACTTGCGCGATCTGATCGCGAACGGGATCATCGTCGGAGTCGGTGGCATCGTGAAATTCCTCCCGCAGATTTTGCTGCTGTTCTTCTTCATCGGCATGATGGAAGACACTGGCTACATGGCGCGCGTGGCCTTCATCATGGACAAGTTCATGGGACGCGTCGGATTGAACGGCCGCTCCTTCGTTCCGTTCTTCAGCAGCTATGCCTGCGCCGTGCCCGGCATCATGGCCACGCGCACCATCGCCAGCCCGAAGGACCGGCTCATCACCATTCTCATCACACCCCTCGCGAGTTGTTCGGCGCGATTACCGGTCTACTCGCTGATGATCGCGGCCATGTTTCCCGCCAGCGGCGTGTCCACCCTGCAGAAAGCAGCGCTCATGCTCGGCATGTATCTGCTGGGCACCGGTGGCGCCTTCGCGTTCGCTTGGATCTTCAATCGCACCATGGCCCAAGGCAGGAGCAGCCTCATGGTGCTGGAGATGCCTACTTACAAACGGCCCGCGCTCAGACACGTCGCCCGCTACATGCTGGAGCGCGCCAAGATGTTTCTCGTGCGCGCTGGCACCGTCATTCTGGGACTGTCCATCTTGCTCTGGGCGGCAAAAACATATCCTAAACCGGTCACCCCAGAACCAGAGGAGGCCGCTGCGAAGGTCGCCTATCACTCCGCGCAACTCGCCAACTCCTTCGCCGGACGCGCCGGACATCTCATCGAACCGGTCATCAAGCCGCTCGGCTTCGACTGGAAAATCGGCATCGGTCTCATCTCCAGCTTCGCCGCGCGTGAATTTTTCGTCAGCACCATGAGCATCATTTACGCGGTGGACGGCGACGGCGACGAAGATAACGAGCGGCTGAAACAGCAGCTTGCCAATGACAAATGGCCCGATGGCCGCCCCATCTTCACGCCGCTGGTGTGTCTTTCACTGATGGTCTTCTACGTCTTCGCCATGCAATGTCTCAGCACCGTCGCCGTGGTGAAGCGCGAAACCAACGGCTGGAAGTGGCCCTTGTTTCAAGTCGGCTACATGTCCGCAGCCGCCTGGCTCGCGAGCTTCGTAGTCTATCAAGGAGGGAAGCTCATCGGCTTCTGATCAAGCATGAACACCGACTGGCAAACATGGACGGCATTGGGCGTGGTAATTGTCACCGCGGGACTGTTTATCGCGCGGGCAATGCGAAAGAAAAAAGGTGGCTGTTCCTCCTGCGGCAGTGCGAATGCACCAATTACGAAACGCCCTTGACGCTTGATCTGCGTGAGCCCCGCGAGCAATCGTTCGTTTATTCGCCAAGCATCAGAAATGTCGGCCGGCTGCCAGCGCGTTCGATTTCATATTGAAGTCGCGGCACGGCGTCGAACGGCGCATCAGGTTCACAGACGATGATAAATCGGTCGTTGGAAGAAGGTGCAAGGACGGTAAGTAGTGTCTTCGCGTCATACAGATCGCCCCTACTGATGATTCCATTTTTACGAATCCAAAGCCAGCGGAACTTTAGCGGAGTCCCATCCTTTCGGACGGCAGAAAAGTCGTCTGCCCGATAGCGCACTGCATCGGAGACCATGTTGAATTCACTGAAATCTACTCCGGCGGCATGAGGGTAGAAATGCGCTTCCTTCTTGCCACCGTCGTTAAAGATAATTTTGAATTCACAAAATCCGGCCTCTGCAATAGTGCAGAACCACTTATATGCGTCATCACAGCGGAGTAAAACAGGCGGATAGGTTTCCAGGATAACCTTTCGACGGGGCCAGCGTCCGGAATAAGAACGTTCCATTTTTTTCTTAAGGCAGTTAATGGCGTCATCACGCTTCATTAACTGGCCGTCTATGACAACGACATCACCAGGCCGTGGTTCTGCGACGATATGCTCAGGTAACGAAACGACGAACCATAGGGCTGCCACCGTGACAACAAAAATCACCAAGCAGGTTATGGGGAGCCTCCAAGCCATGAAGTGCTATGCGCCTTTCAAAAATGCCGCCAGTGGACTCGTGGGCGAAGCCAAATCGCTCCCATCTGCGATACCTAGTTCAAATGCTGTGCGGCCGGCTTCGACAGCGGCTTTAAAGGCCTGTGCCATTCGCACCGGGTCACTGGCGATGGCGATGGCGGTGTTCACAAGAATGGCGTCCGCGCCCATTTCAAATGCTTCAGCAGCATGACTTGGCGCGCCAATCCCTGCATCCACCACGACAGGAACCGTGGCCTGCTCGATAATGATTTCGATTTGTTTTCGGGTCGTAATTCCTTGATGCGAACCAATCGGCGAACCAAGCGGCATGACCGTCGCGGTGCCGACATCCTGCAATCGTTTCGCCAGCACGGGATCTGCGTTGATGTAGGGCAACACGATGAAGCCTTCCTTCACGAGAATCTCTGCGGCCTTCAGTGTTTCAATCGGATCGGGCAGCAAGTAACGCAGATCAGGATGGATTTCTAATTTCACCCAGTTCGGCAATCCGGCGGCGACAGCGAGTCTAGCCAGACGGACAGCTTCCTCGGCATTCATGGCGCCGCTGGTATTTGGCAGCAGCAGGTAGCGCTCGCTAGAAATAAATTCGAGGATGTTCGCAAACGGATCCTTCTTGCCGGACAAATCTGCACGTCGCAGTGCGACGGTGACGATTTCACAACCGCTCGCCTCCAGCGCATCGCGCATGGATTCGCCGGAGGAAAATTTTCCCGTGCCGAGCATGAGACGAGAACGGAACTGTCGTCCGGCAATAGTGAGAGGTTGAGCGGCGGGTGACATGGAGCGAACCGGCACTTACGCCGGAGCGCGCCTCATTTCAATCCGCCTGCGTCATTTTCCGATGCAGTAGAGCGCTTTGTTGGAACGCAGGAAGAGGCAGCCATCGCTCACTGCGGGCGTGGCATTGAAATCAGTCGTATCGCCTTCGATCACATTCACGACCGGTGCGGTGAACTCCGGTTTGGCGGGATAGACATAGGTGCCCTGCTTCCGGCTCACGGCCACCACATTGCCGTTCACGATGATGGGCGAGGCATAAAAGGGTTTGCCGCCGCCCATCCCACCGCCACGCCGCCCTCCGCCGGCTTCGCCACCACTGCCAGCGCGCTCGCGATAGAGCATGTCGCCGGTTTTGGCGTCGATGCACCAGGCAAACCCCTGGTCGCTCACGCAGTAGATCTTTCCGTCGTGCGCCACGGGACTGGGCACATAAGTCGAGCTGGTATCGCGCCAAATGATGTCAGATGCCGGGACTTCGCCTTTGTCGCCCATTTTCAATGCCACACGTCCAATCCCCGGATAGCCGCCGAAGATGCAGAGCAAATCGCCCACAACCACCGGGTCGGGTGTGACATTCCCCGTCAGTCCGTGCTGGGCAAACCAGCGGAGCTTGCCGTTTTCCGGATTCATCGCCCAGACTTCGCTTGGTGCGGCGAACAACAGTTCATCCTGCCCGTCCTTCCGCTGATGCAGGCGCGGGGTGCCGAACGCGAGTTCGAGCAATGATGCCGTCTGCTTCCATGCCTGCTTGCCGGTGGTTTTCTCGAAGGCAAATATCGTCTGGGCTTCGCTCGACGCATTGACGATCACCAGATTCTTCCAAAGAACAAGCGATCCGGCTGAGCCCCAGCGCTTCATGTTTGATGCTTTGCCAGTTTCTGCGTGCCAGAGTTCCCTGCCCCCGAAGTCGAGCGCCACCACGCCGCCCTTGCCAAGCTGGACAAACACGGATTTTCCATCAGTGACCGGGGTGTTGCTGGCGTAACCGTGCTCGCGAATCATGCCCTGCCACGCGTCCTCCGGTTGCGGAGCGGCGAAATCCTTTTGCCAGACTTTTTTACCACTCGTCTTGTCGAAACAGATCACACTGCGGATCAGCTTGCTCACATCGCCATTTTCATTTTCACCCGAAAAACAGGTCACGAACACGCGGTCACCCCAGACCACGGGGCAGGAAGAACCGGCGCCGGGCAGATCGGTCTTCCACTTCATGTTCACGGTCGCGCTCCACTTCAGCGGAACCCCGGCATCGTTGCTAGTGGCATTGCCATCTGGTCCGCGGAACTGGGGCCAGTTCTCTGCGCGGAGCAGGGAACAGGAGGCAAAGAGCAGGGCGATGAGCGTAATGGGTGTTTTCATGCGGAATGGTTCAACCCGTCATGATCGCGGCGGTTGCGCAACTATCCTCAGTGCGATCCAATGTCGCAAACATCAGCCGCCAGCGCGGCGTTGCCGATGATGCCGGCCTCATTGTGAAACCTCGCAGGTATTATTTTGAGCGCTCCCCAGACAACATCGGACAGCATGGACTTCACACGCCGCTCCAGCGGCTCAAACAAGAGCGCCCCGGCTTGGGCCACGCCACCTCCAATCACAAAGGCATCCGGATTCAACAACCACGCGATGCTCGCCAGCGCGGTGCCCAGCCAGTCGGCCACCTCGCCCCAAATCTGACGGGCGATGTCATCACCCGCTTGCGCCGCAGCAGCGATGTCCTTGGGCGCGCAGTCTTCGATCTCTTTGTGCCGGCCCGCTTGCGCGTAACGGCGTTGCGCGTGCTCGGCGATTTGTTGATTGCCGACGTATTTCTCAAGGGCACCGAGATTCCCGTAGTGGCCGCTCACTCCGTCATAATGAATGCTCATCTGCCCGATTTCACCCGCACTGAACTGGCTGCCGCGATACATCTTGCCATCAAGCACCATACCGCCGCCGACTCCGGTGCCGAGCGTGAGGCCAATGACATTTTTTAAACCACGCGCAGCGCCATAGCGCCACTCCGCGTAAGTCATCGCGTTGGCGTCATTCTCCACCGTAACTGGCAGTCCGGTCTGACCGGATAAAATCTCGCGCAACGGAATATGGCTCCAGCCGGGAACATTCGTCAGCACATGGACAAAGCCGCGATCATAATCCACCAGCCCCGGCACACCCACACCCACGGCTTTAATTTCAGGATGCCGAACGCGCAGCTTGGCGATGCGCTCCGCCATCGCGCGGATCAAGGCGTCCGGTCCGAGATGATCCGCTGTCGGGATCGGCTCATCCGTCTCCAAGATATCCGAGCCGCGACAGACACCAATTTTGACAAAAGTGCCGCCGAAATCCACGCCGATAGCGACGGGGTTGCTGGGATCAGAAAAGGCAGTATTCATGCTGGGGCGTGGAGGTTGCCCACGAGCCGCAGTCCGTGCAAGGTCAAATCCGCATCCACCGACTCGATTTCCGGAACCCCAGTCGCAATCCAGGCCGCATCACCGCCAGTGGCAATTACTCGAAGCCGCGCAGGATTACCGAGTTCCTGCTTCAAAGCGTCGAGCAATCCGTGAATCATCCCACGATAGCCGATGGCCGCGCCTGCGAGGATGGCCTGTTCAGTGGATTTCCCGATGACGGATACCGGTTCTGAAAGCTCAACCTGGGGCAGCAACGCGGTGCGCTCGTGGAGATAATCCGTCATCAACCGCAATCCCGGCGCGATGACGCCGCCAACATAACATGCGTCCGCGTCCACGATATCGAACGTCACCGCCGTGCCAAAATCAATCACGATGCCCGGCGCGCCGTAGATATTCGCCAGCGCCACGGCGTTGGCCAGCCGGTCCGGCCCGATAGACTCCGGCTTCGGATACTTGATGCCAATGCCCATTTTTACGTCGTGCCGCAGCGCGAGCAACTTCTCTCCAAAGAACGCGCGCAGGACTTCCGTCACCTGCGGCACGACTGAGGAACAGATGACGTGTTCGTATTTCCAATCCTTGAGCACTGCCCGCAATTTATCCGCGCTGAGCGAAAGCGAGGGCGCATCACGCTGCTCAAGAATCGCGGTGCGCGTCGCGAGCCCGAACTTCGTGCGGCTGTTGCCGACGTCGATGAGGAGGTGGTCGGCGATCATCACCATTCTCCGGGGTTGAAAGTTTTCATCTCTGAATTCTTCAGCGAGTTCAAAGCAAACGCCTTCGTGCCCTTCACATCAACGCGCTTGCCGTCCACCTCGAGCTTCAACGCGCCCTGAAGGTCGGCCGCCTCCAGCCAGTAACGAAGCTGCACGTCCTGCGTTGAGTTTGCCGCGATTTCCGGCAGCGCATCAAATGGCAAATAGAAACCGGGGATATCTCGGCCTGATCCAGAGAGCAATCTGGCCCTCGGCGATTGCAGCACCAGCTTTTCCGCTCCAGCATTTTGCACCCGCACTTCAATATCGAGCCGGGCATTCATGTGATCGCGCTCGATGCTGCAAAGGTGAAGTTTCAAGGGCTCGCCCTCGGAAGACAGTGTGCCTCCAGCCGGTTCATCGTCGCTCTGGCGTGAGGCAAACACGAATATGAGCCCCGCCACGATCACAGCGAGGAGCAGCCAGAGTTCGATGCGCTTCGGCAGCTTCATCTTGCACCGTGGCATCATTTTCGATTTGGGCAATCGCAGCACTCCGTATTTGCCAACAGGCGCTTCCCGTCTAGCTTCTCCGCCCCCAACGTCGCGCGGTCCGCGGCCCGTTTTATCATCAGCCCTGCAATTTTACCATGAACATCACCCTTGAAACTCAGCCGAACTGCCGCGCCGTCATCCGCGTGGACATCCCGCCCGATGTCGTCGGACAGGAACGCGAACGGGTCATTGCCACCATTTCGCGCCAGGCCAAGCTCCCCGGCTTCCGCCCCGGCAAGGCCCCGCGCGCGGTTGTCGAGAAGCGTTACGAAAACGAAATCAAAGGCGAGCTCGAAGAAGCCCTCGTGCGCCGCGGCTACCAAGAGGCGGTGAAACGTGATGATGTGGACATTCTCAGCGTGCTCGGCGTGAATGAGCAGTCGCTTCACGCGGACAGCAGCTACTCATTTGCGCTCAATGTGAGCACCGCGCCCAAATTTGCGTTGCCGGAATACAAGGGCATCCCGGTCAAACTCCCGCGCATCGAGGTGACCGACTCCGACATCGAACATGAACTGCTCCACCTGCGCGAGCATCACAAGACCTTCCTCGACGTGGAGCGTGGCGCTCAGACGGGCGATTTCGTCGTGTTGCACACCACCGGCTCAGTGGACGGCGCTCCGGTCGCCGAGACTCATCTGGACGCACCTGCGTTTCTCAAGAAGATCGATGGCAACTGGTTTGAGCTCACGGCTGATGAGAAGTTCCTGCCCGGATTCTTCGCATCGTTGAACGGCATCAAAAAAGATGAAGCGCGCGATGTCAGCGTCCTTATCCCGGACGATTTCCCCTTTGAAGCTTTGCGTGGCAAAACTGTCATCATGGCTGCGAAAGCCGAAGCCGTGAAAGAGGCGCAGATCCCCGCGTTGGATGAAGACTTCGCGAAAAAAGTGAATCCCGATTGGACGCTTGAGCAGCTCCGCGAAGAAGTGCGTCAGGGCATCACCCGCCGTCGCGAGCAGTCACGCGACAGCGCCAAGTCGAACCAGGTCATCGCGCATCTTGCTGAAAAGCTTGAGTTTGAACTTCCGCAGGACGTGGTGAAACGCGAAACCCAGCGCCGCACCAATGACATCGCCATGAACGCCATGCGCCAGGGCATGAACCAGGAAGCCATCATGGGCGCCCAGGACCAGATCGTCAGCGCCGCCACCCAGCAAGCGCGCCAGGGAGTGAAGGTGAACTTTATTCTCAGTGAAATCGCGAAGAAGGAAAATCTTCCCGTGCGCGACGAACAGATTCAGCGAGCGCTGGCCCAGATTGCCGTGCGCGAAAAGATCACCGCGAAAAAGCTCATGGCCGAGGCCCAGAAGACCAACCTCATCGAGCGCATCCGCGACGACATTCTTTTGGACAACGCGCTCGAGTTCCTGAAGTCTAATGCCACCGTCGAGGAGACGGAGCCGGAGAAGGGCGACTGCGGGCACGATCACGGGCATTGAGCCTACCCATTAACTTGGGTATTACCAGGGTTTTTAGGTTCAACCCTGCGTGATCGGGACGATGTGATATTCCAGCGCCCATTCCGCCATATAGCGGACGTATTTGGGCGTGATGCGATAGATGATCAAAGCAGGATTATCCGGTGTGCCAAGGTAAGCGCGCAGGAGCGGATTGGATTCCCAGATTTCAGCGAGCAACGCCGGATCATCGACCACTTCGGCGATGCCGGTAATACGGACCTGATTGTGGCCGGAGTCGAGGTAACAGAGCTCGACCTTGGGATTGGCGGCAATTTCTTCGGTCTTGTGATACGCGCGGAGGTTGGCCATGTAGACGATGAACCCCTCGGTTCTTACGGGAGAGATGGGCCGTAAACGCGGTTGATCACCGTCCATGGTGGCGATCATGGGGAACTTTGCCGACCACATCGTAGCTTGGGCAAGACCGGGGAGTTGATCGGCCTCGATGGGCTTTGGCTGCGGAGCAGGCATGTGATGGAGACACAAGACGGGAAGATACAAGATTCAAGACTTGAGTTTAAAGCCTGCCTTTGTTGTCTTTGACGACACGTCGTTATTACAAAAAAGCCGCAACTGCACGAGGCAGTTACGGCTTGATCGATAGTCTAAGAAGTTACTTGGCCTTCTTCTCGTGGACGGCCGTGAATTCCTCTTTGGAGAGGGATCCATCCTTGTCCTTGTCCCTGGCTGTGAAGTTAGCTTCGGCTTTGACTGGGTCCTTGACATCCTTGGTGTATTCTTCCTTGCTAAGCTTGCCGTCACTATTGGTGTCTTTCTTCTTAAAGACGGCTTCCGGATCGGGTTTTGGCTTGTCGGCGGCCTTGGGTTTGTCTTCAGCCTTGATGGTGACAGCACCGGCGAGGAGGAGCGCACAAAGTGCGAATGTGATTTTCATGATGTTTGTCTAATTTTTGTGGTTTGGTTCAACTGATAGCACTCTGTTCGTTTGTTTGGACATTGCGCAAGCTCCATATACGTGAGGCTGTCCGAATCCTTGCTTGTTTTTGACAAATAGTTCAATGTTTTTTGTCACCAGTCAGAAGTATCTGTCTCCGTTAGCTCATTTTTTGTCGCCATCGGGCTTTTTGGGTGGACCACCGGGATGTTTATGATCATGCCCCGCCTTAAACTCTTCGAAGGTAATTTTGCCACTGCCTGTCTTGTCGAGCATGTTGAAGTGTTCAGCGGCCTTAGCGGGATTCTCCTTGGCACGAGGGCTGGCCATGAACTCATCCTTGCTGATGAAGCCGTCGCGGTTGGTGTCGATTTTCTTGAAAATTTCCTCGGGATTGTGTCTGTCTTCACCGGGCTTGCCATCGCCTGGCTTGTGATCATGCGGCCTTTTTGGCTTGATGCCGTCAGCGGCATGAAGGGTGAACGCGCCACAGATGGCCAACACGCAGAGGGTTAGAATAGTTTTCATAGTGTGTTTACTGTTTGGGTTTTTGGTTTGAATCACCGGGCCGGAAATTGGTCCGAGCATGGCGGGTTTAACGCAATACCAGCACCTTGGTTGCGAAATATCCCAATTTTATTCAAGTCGAAGTTCACATAAGTCGGGCACCGGCCTCCGCCATGGCACTGCGCTCGCCCTTCACTAGTGGAATGTGGGCCGCGAAAGGCTGGCCCCGCAGCCGCTGGCGGGTGTAGACCAGTCCATTGCTGCGGCTGTCCACGTAAGGATTGTCGATCTGACCCGGATCGCCCACCAGCACCAGCTTGCTGCCGCGGCTCATGCGAGTGACCACGGTCTTGGCCTCCAGCGGGGTAAGCTGCTGCGATTCGTCGAGAATGAAAAATCTTTCCGGAATGCTGCGCCCGCGTATGTAACAGAGCGCCTCGATCTCGATGATGCCGCTCTGCACCAGCGGGTCGTAGGGCGCGGCGATCCCGGTTGACGAGAACGGCACCGGAGGATCAAAACGCGTGGGCTTGGTTTTCTTTTTTGCGAAGGCCGGATTCACCACCGGGCGCATGAGGAAATCCAGCGCGTCATAGACCGGCTGGAGCCAGGGCCGCATTTTCTCCTGCAACGATCCAGGCAGAAATCCGATCCCCTGGCCCATGGCCACGATGGGACGGCTGACCGTGAGTCCGGTATAGCCGCCGGCAAACACTTGCGACAATCCTGCGGCCACCGCCATAAGCGTCTTGCCGGTGCCCGCTTGTCCGAACGCTGTCACGAGGGAAATTTCCGGATCCATCAGCGCATCGAGATAACATTGCTGGCCAAGGTTCATGGGCTTGATCGCGCGCCCTTGCTGGATGCGCAAACTTTCCGGCACGCGCAGCCGGATAAATTCGCCCGATGCATTGAAGCGCGCCGGCATGGTGCTTTTTTCCGCAGTGGCCAGCAGGACGTATTCGTTCACCACGACCCCAGGGAAGCGCGACGGCTCCAACACGAGGTGACCGGAACTCCCGAAGCGCTGCAATTCATGCGTCGTCACGTTAATGCGCGGAATGTCGCGGTTCGTCACATCGCCGGGCTCCACTTTGTCGTGCAGGTAATCCTCGCACTCCACGCCCACCGCGCGGGCCTTAAGCTGCATGTTGAGATCTTTGCTGACCAGAATGACTTTGCTGCCTTTCTTTCCGGCAAGCCACAGTGCGCAAGCGAGGATGCGGTGATCGGTCTTTTCCAGTTCGGGAAACACGCGCTGGAACTTCTGCAGCGCTTCGGACTTCATCGCCTTTCCTGGATCGAAGATCACCAGGCGCAGGCTCCCGCCGCCTGTGGTGCGCACACCGCCCAGCACATCGGCGCTCGTCTCAGCGAATACCCGCGACAGCGCCCGGTGCACCTCGCGCGCATTCGCTCCGCGCTCGGTCATTTCGTTCTTAAAACGGTCCAGCTCACTCAATACATCCACAGGAATGCACACCGCATTGTCCGCGAATTTCTGAACACAAGCGGGATCATGCAGCAGGACATTGGTGTCCAGCACGAAGGTCTTCACATCCACAGCTTGCGCGATTTTGCGATCAGATCGAGACTTTTTTTCAGGGTGATCGCCGTTGCCGCCCGGTGCTTTTCCCAGCCGGGAAACCAGGTGATTTTGATCGAGTAACTCAAGGGCGTCGGTTCGGGTTGATTCGGTAAACATGGGGGATTTAGGAGTTGATCATCAATCGAATGAATTTGTTTGCCAGCCCGGGAAGATGACGATCCCGGACAGTTCGAAGGTGGATGAAGTAGGCATCCAAAAATTAATTAAGTTAAATGAAGTATTTCTCAGGCGCGGTGCAAATCGCAAGTGAAATATTTTTCTGAGTGAAAAAATATGCCGGCGTGCTGGCCCGCCAGTGACTTCCAATGGAATTTCGGTCAGGTCGATTGCACCCCGTTTGACAAACCCGCTTAAGCCCCCTTCATTCCAAATCTCATGTCCTCCCCTCAGAATTTCCCCAGCATCATCTCCAAAACACCCGGCAACTACATCATCCCGATGGTCATCGAGACCGAGGGCCGGCAGGAGCGCGCCTATGACATCTACTCGCGCCTGTTGAAGGACCGCATCATTTTTATCGGCACACCGATCGATGATCAAGTCGCCAACATCGTCATCGCACAGCTTTTGTTCCTTCAGATGCAGGATCCGAAGAAGGACATCAATATTTACATCAACTCCCCCGGCGGCTCCGTCACCGCGGGCCTCGCGATCTATGACACCATGCAGTTCGTCACTTGCGATGTGAATACCTACTGCATCGGCATCGCTGCCAGCATGGGTGCCGTGCTGCTGACCGCCGGCACCAAGGGCAAGCGTTATGCGCTGCCCAACTCGCACATCATGATTCATCAAGTCAGCGGCGGCGCCCAGGGCACGGCCAGTGACGTGGAACGCACCGTCGAGTTCATGTACCGCCTCAAAAAACGACTCAACGCCATTCTTGCCAAGCACACAGGCAAACCCATTGAGCAGGTCGAGAAAGACTCCGACCGCGATTATTACATGAGCGGCGAGGAAGCGGCCGCCTACGGCCTGGTGGACAAGGTGCTCGACAACAAAAAGGATTTCACCCCTGCGCTGGAGACCGTAAAGCCGGCCTAAGCTGCCGGATTTATGATTCTTGCTTGCATCGCCATGTGCCATGAAGAATGACACGAACATGGCAGATGAAATAGCTTGGAGTTCCTCGGTCGAAGACGCTCGTAAATTGCGAGACACGCTCGACGCCAGTGGGAAAAAACTCGTTTTTACCAACGGCTGTTTTGATCTGCTCCACGCCGGCCATGTCCGCTATCTGCGGCAGGCCCGCGCGCTGGGAGATGCACTGCTGGTCGCGCTGAACTCCGACGCTTCCGTTCGCGCATTGAAGGGGCCGTCCCGACCAGTGACTTCACAGGAAGACCGTGCCGAAATCCTTCGTGCACTTGCTTCCGTAGATTGCGTCGTAGTCTTCGATGAACCTCGCGTGACGAAGCTCATCAAAGGCATCAAGCCCCACATCTATGCGAAGGGCGGAGATTACACCATCGATTCGCTTGATTCCGGCGAGCGTGCCGCTCTGGAAAAAATCGGCGCGCAAATTGAAATCCTGCCGCTGGTGCCAGGACGCTCGACGACCAACACCCTGGTTCGCCTCATGCAAAGCGAGGCCACGCCCGTGGCATCAATGAAAGAGCCCGCGCATGAACCGGAAGCCAGCACGCTCCGCCTCGCCATACTCGGCAGTGGTCAAGGCACCAACTTCGATGCCATTCATCGCGCCATTGAACAGGGTGCACTGGACGCGGACATCAAGGTGGTGATTTCCGATGTCGCCGATGCGCCCATTTTGCAGAAGGCGCGGGAACATGGCTACGAAGCCTTTCATCTTGAAGCCGGCACCGCCGCCAAAATGTCCGCCGCATCACAACAGCAACTCTGTGACATCCTGCGAAAACATGAGGTCCATGTCGTCGTTTGCGCAGGCTTCATGCGCATCCTGACAGAACCGGTGCTCCATGAATTTCAAGATCGCATCGTCAACGTCCACCCGTCGCTTCTCCCCAAGTTCAAAGGCCGCAACGCCTGGGTACGCGCCATCGAAGAAGGTGAACTCGAATCAGGCTGCACCGTGCATCTGGTCAATGGCGAGATCGACGGCGGTCGCATCCTCGCTAAGGAAACGGTCCCGATCCAATTAAGCGACACTCCCGAACAACTTTACGAGCGCATCCAGGAACAGGAGCACAAGCTGCTCCCCCGAGTGCTGGCAGAGTGGCGCGCGCGCGACCTGCCCACGGAGTGATGGCATCCCGCGAAACTATCGCGGTTTGCAGCTTGAGCCGCGCCAACTCTTCGCCATCATGCGCGCTCCCTGATGTCTTTTGCCTACTCGCTTCTCAACCCCCAGCAGCGTGAAGCCGTCAAAACCATCCAGGGGCCCGTGCTCATTCTCGCGGGCGCAGGCACGGGCAAAACCCGCGTCATCACCATGCGCATCGCCAACATGGTCGAGCAAGGCATCCCTCCCGGCAGCATCCTGGCCGTCACCTTTACCAACAAAGCCGCCAACGAAATGCGCGAGCGCGTCGGCGAACTGGTCAGCAAAGACAAGTCCCGCCAGCTCACCATCGGCACCTTCCACGCCTTCTGCGTGCGCCTGCTCCGGCAGCACTGCGAAAAACTGGGCTACAAAAACAACTTCGCCATCTACAGCCAGGACGAACAGCTCAGCCTTGTGAAACGCATCCTCACCAAACTGGTGATGAAAGACGAAACCTATGACCCCGGCGCCGGCCTCAGCCGCATCAGCAAGGCGAAAAATTTTGGTGTCAGCCTGGGCGATCCCTCATACTCGATCGACGCCGCGATCTTCCAACTCTACCACGACGAACTGCGTGCGCTCAACGCCATGGACTTCGACGACCTCCTGCTCAAGGGCGTGGAGCTGCTGGAAGAACACGATGATGTGCGCCGGCAGGTGCAGGAGAAATTCCGCAACGTGATGGTGGATGAATTTCAGGACACCAACACCCTCCAGATGCGCCTGCTCAGCGCGCTGGTACCGGAGCCGAACAACATCTGCGTGGTGGGCGACGATGACCAGAGCATCTACGGCTGGCGCGGCGCGGATATCACCAACATCATCGAGTTCGAGCGCTTCTTCCCGCATCCGAAAGTCATCAAACTTGAGGAAAACTACCGCAGCACCACGCCCATCCTCCACACGGCCAACTCCCTGATCAAAAACAACGCCGGACGACGCGTGAAAAACCTCTGGAGCAAAAACACCGGGCGCGATCTGGTGCGCCTCGTCATTTCCGAAGACGAAAAAAACGAGGCCGAGATCATCGCGGACGAAGTGCTCGACGCCCAAAAGAAGGGCGCGAAGTTCGACGATGTCGCCGTGCTCTTCCGCACCAATGAGCAAAGCCGCGTGCTGGAAGGCGAGTTCCGCCGGAAGAAAATCCCCTACCGCATCGTCGGCTCCCGCAGCTTTTTCGACAAGCGGGAGATCAAGGACATCATCGCCTACCTGACGGCACTCGACAATCCCGGCGACGACATCGCCGTGCTCCGCATTCTCAACGTGCCCACCCGCGGCATCGGCACCAACACCGCGGAACTGGCGCGCGACCACTCGATGACCAGGAAATGCAGCGTGTTCGACGCGCTGCGCGATCCAGACTTTCGCGCCCTGCTTTCCGAGCGCGCCAGGCTGGCCATCCGCGGCTTCGTTGAGTTGATCGAACGCTACAGCGCGCTCGCCGCCCAGCCGATGACGGCCTATGCGACCATCACCGAGCGTCTGCTGCACGAAGTGGGCTATCTCGATTTCCTCCGACGCGGCTTCAAGGACACCGAAGACTTCATCACCTGTGAACTCGGGGTGAACGCGCTGCTCGATTCACTAAGAAATTTCGATGATCGCGCCCGGGGTGACGGCCTGCGCTCCTTCCTCGACGAAGTGCGCCTGAATGACGACCGCGAGGACAAGGATGACATTGAAAAGAAAACCGGCGTCTGCCTCATCACGCTCCACGCGGCGAAAGGCCTGGAATTTCCCATCGTCTATCTCCCCGGTCTCGAGGAAGGCATCTTGCCTCACAAGCGCTCTATTGACGAGAATCGGAAGGACGAGGAACGCCGCCTGCTCTATGTCGGCATCACCCGTGCCCGGCAAAAGCTCACGTTGAGCCACTGCCGCCATCGTGTGAAGTGGGGCCAGAAACAGACCTGCATGCCCAGCAGCTTCCTCAAGGAACTGGATCGGCAATACATCGAGGAGTTCGACCACGCCAAATTCATGAAGCAGGACCTCAGCGCCGAAGAGAGCGTGGATTATTTCACCATGTTAAAGCAGCAGCTCATGGAGGGATAAAGTAGATGATGCGTCCCGCTTCATTGCGACTATCTTTCTCTCGATCATGACCGCCGCAGCCCCCCAGCCCCCATCATACAAGCTCGGCAACGAAAAGCTCATCAAGGTGCTGCCCAACGCCTCGTTGCGGCTGCTCGGACTCCTGAAAAAGCAGGGCCGCGCCGACCACGGCGCGCTGCGCATCGCAGTGGTCGGCGGCGGCTGTTCCGGTTTGCAATACAAGATGGATCTCGTCGATGGCCCCGCGAACCGCGACATCATGGTCGTCACCAGCGACGTGCGAGTGGTGATTGATCCTAAGAGCGCGTTGTTCGTCAGCGGCAGCGAACTGGATTTCAGCGACGATCTGCAACAAGGCGGCTTCAAGGTGAAAAATCCCAATGCCGTCGTGACCTGTTCCTGCGGCGAGAGCTTCGCGGCATGACGGATGCGTTTGCCATGCTCGGGCTGCCGCGCGCGGCGGCGTTGGATGAAGAATTGCTGCGCTACGCCTACGCCGAAAAGAGCCGGACCGCGCATCCGGATCACGGCGGCAGCGACAAGATCGCTGCCGACACCAATGCTGCCTTTGAAACATTACTCTCCCCGGACAAACGGTTGAAGCATTTGCTTGATCTCGCTGCGCCGGATGGAGCCAGGCAGTGGCGCACCGTGCCGCTGGATAATGCGATGATGAATTTATTTTCCGGGCTCGGAGCCGCACTAGAGGCAAGCGCAAAATTTCAGGAGCGAAAACAGCAAGCGCAATCCGCCCTAGCGAAGGCGTTGCTCGCGAACGAGGAGATGCAGCATCGTGAGGCGCTGGAACAAATCGGTTTCGAGATCGAGCAGCGACGCAATGAAATGGAGCAGCAGCTTCCCGCGCTTGAATCCGAGTGGACGCAGCTTGCCGTAATGCAGGCGAAATTTGCGTATCTGGTGAAATGGCAGACACAGGTGCGGGAAAGATTGTTGGTCTTGATGTAAGTTATTTTATGAGTCCAATCCTCGGTATCGACCTCGGCACCACCAACTCGCTTGTCGGTGTGGTGGACAGCGGCTTTCCGATCCTGCTGGCCGATGCGGACGGCAACCGACTCACTCCGTCCGTGGTGCATTATGCGGAGGATGGAACGGTTACGGTGGGCGAGAGGGCCCTGCGCCAGCGCGTTCTCGATCCGGAGAGCACGGTGTTTTCCGTAAAGCGTCTCATGGGACGACGCGCGAGCGAAGGTGAATGGCAGCCGCCGTATTATCTTGCTGCCATCGGCAAAACGCCGGTCGATGTCTCCGCAGATATTCTCCGGCATTTGAAAACCATCGCTGAACGCGCACTGGAAGCCGAAGTCACCCGCGCGGTCATCACCGTGCCGGCCTACTTCAACGATGCGCAACGCAATGCCACCAAGCGCGCCGGTGAGCTTGCCGGACTCACGGTGGAACGGATTCTCAGTGAACCCACGGCTGCAGCGCTGGCCTACGGACTCAACAAGCTGGAGGACCGGAAGAAAATCGCGGTCTACGACCTCGGCGGCGGAACATTCGATATTTCGATTCTGGAAATGCGCGATGGTTTGTTTCAGGTGCTGGCGACCGCTGGTGATACTCAACTCGGCGGCGATGACATAGATCGGGCGTTCGCGGAGTGGATATTGGAAAGAAGCGGGGGCCCCCCAGGGCGCCAATCGTCAAAGTCCACTGGAGACGTTTGGGGCAGGGTGGGGGCGCCCCCGGCCCATTGATACCCAGAGGCGAAAAAAAAAAGA
>JANNQW010000417.1:0-3585 GCA_031400955.1 Verrucomicrobiota bacterium | reverse complement strand
GGATGCGGAAATCGTGATCGAGTGACCAGTTGTCGATATACGCGAGATCGAGTTCGACCCAATCGCCAAACGATAGGTCGCTGCGGCCGCTGACTTGTTGCAGTCCGGTGATGCCGGGCCGGACGCTCAAGCGGCGCCGTTGGTCCCATGAGTACTGCTGGACTTCCTTTGGCACCGGGGGCCTTGGCCCGAAGCCTGCAGGCAGTGTCTGCCCCGCTTTCAGTTGCAATGCTTTTACTGTCGAGAATCGAAACGTGCCGCCCGCGATTTCGTCCGCATGATAACCGTTCGCGCCATCGGCTGCAAGAGCGCCTGCAGCTTCAATGCGAAAATTTTGTGGAACCAGTGCATCGCCGTCGCCCACATTATTCACGAGCACATTCTCCCAGCCTTCTGCGTTGGTTTTGAGTAGCACCTCGAATCTGGCGACCGGCTTTCGGCCGCGCACCACAGCTTCAAACTGTGGCCAGCTCCAGTTGCGCCGGTCTGCGGCCACCGGGAGCCGATACCATACGATCCCCGTAAGCCATCCCGGGCGCTCCATTTTCCAAGCCGCAACCAGTGCCAGACATTCTTCCGGCGATGATCGGGCTTCCATCAGTTGCATTCCGCCCGGTGGGTCACTCTGCTCTTCAGATAATACATCAAGCCAGCGTCCGCCGGCATCAGTAATAACGGCCGACCCATAAGTTGGCAGCGCCACGCGAAACGGCACCCCAAAGCATGACGCTCGCGCCACCGCTTCCCGCGCCTCGGTGAGAACCATCAAGGTGGGTTGACCCGAACCTATCGGATCGGGCCGGAGCCAGTGGACTTGCAGAACAAAGCCATCGCCAGCGCTCGCGAGTTTTTCAAATCCGGAACTGTGCAGCCATGAAGGAAGCGCGGTAAAAGTCCACGAGACACCTCCATCGCGCTTCCGGAGCAATTTAAGGAAATCCGCGAATTCAACGAGCAGCCGTGTGGGACAATCGCAATCGAGCTGTGCCTCGCGCACGTTAACCCCCCGCGCACGAGCTTCGGCGAGAGAGTCAAAGATGACTCGCTCGATGTCGCGGCGCACCTCCCCAGTCCAGCCTTGGGCGATGACCCCAGCGCCGATCCTCCATGCAAGTCCGACCGGTCGATGGCCGGCGGAAAGCGCGGCCCAGTCCAAGTTGACCTTCACGGTTTCAAGCTTTCCGTTACGGCGCGAGATTTCCGCAGCTTCTACGCAGAGTGAATCAAGCAAGCCATCCGCCCGACGCACCGAATCGCGCACCCCATCGTTCCAGACTCGCTGCCAGACATAAGCCTCCTGGGTCAGTGGGCCGGATGGCTCCCATCGGGGAGTGGAAAATGCCAGATACCACACACTGGCCGCGACGGCGGAAGTGATGCTGAGCCAGCAAATCAAGACGTGGCGGCGTGGCAAGATCATGTTCTCCGCCTCACTAGACCGGTTGCGTCTGGAATCAAACTGTGAGTGCAATCGACAGCACACGCACGAGAAAGCCCGTGACGCTTGCCAGCGAGCGGTTCCGCGTCCACATTGCGCGCCCCCTATTTTTTCAGTTCATGAGCGAAACCCAAATTGACGATGCAATCCCCGGCAGCACGGACGTGACGGATGAACCAGTCGCACCCGTGACCGATCCATTGACCGAGGCCCAGGCGGAGATCGAGAAATGGAAGGACATCTCCCTGCGCACCGCTGCGGAGCTGGACAACTTCCGTAAACGGACCGCACGCGATATGCAAGAAGCCCGCGCCTATGCCAACGCCGAGGTCTTGCGTGCCATGCTGCCAATCTTGGACAATTTCGAAACCGGCCTCGATGCCGCGCGCGCAGAGGACGAGAAAAGCATGATTTACCAGGGTCTGTCCATGGTGCGGCGTCAGCTGGCGGATTTCCTGCGCGATGAAAACGTCCAGGAAATTGATGCCCTCGGCAAAGCCTTCGATCCCAACCTGCACGAAGCGGTCAGCCAGGAATCCAGCGATGAAGCCGCAGAAGGCACCGTGCTGGCGGTGAAACGTCGCGGATTCAAGCTCAAAGATCGCCTGCTGCGTCCGGCGATGGTGGTGGTCTCCAGCGGGGCGACGCAACCCGCAGCATCCGAGGCATCGTAATAGTAGCGTCCTCCGTTTCCAATTTCTGCATTCCGCCATTCCTGATGCCCACCAAGCGAGACTACTACGAAATCCTCGGCGTCGCCAAAGGCGCGTCCCAGGACGAGATCAAAAAAGCCTACCGCAAGCTGGCGGTGCAATATCATCCGGACAAAAATCCCAATGACAAAAGCGCCGAGGAAAAATTCAAGGAGCTGAGCGAGGCCTATGACGTGCTGAGCGACGAACAGAAGCGCGCAGCCTACGACCGCTACGGCCATGCGGCTTTTGCTTCCGGGATGCCCGGCGGCGCGGGCGGCGGCTTCCATGATCCGTTCGATATTTTCCGCGAGGTCTTTGGCGGCGGGGGCGGAGGCGGTGATATTTTTGAATCGTTCTTTGGCGGCGCTGGCGGCGGACGACGCGGGCGGCAGGGCACTGAAGCGCAACGCGGCTCCGATCTACGCTACGGCCTGGAAATTTCCCTGGAGGAAGCCGCACGCGGCGCGGAGAGAGAACTGGAATTCGAGAAACTGGCATCCTGCGGCAAATGCAAAGGCAGCGGCTCCGCCAGCGGCGGCGGCACGAAATCCTGCCGCACCTGCGGCGGCGCGGGACAAGTCATCAGTTCACGAGGCTTCTTCCAAATCCAGCAGAACTGCCCGGACTGCATGGGCAGCGGCCAGACGATTTCTGATCCCTGCAAAGAATGCCGCGGCATCGGTCGTTTGAAAGATCGTTCCCGAATCCGTCTGAAAATTCCCGCCGGCATCGAAGAAGGTTCACGGCTGCGCTCCAGCGGCAACGGCGACGCCGGAGCGCGCGGCGGTCCATCCGGCGACCTCTATGTCGTCATCCAAATCAAGCCGCATGACGTGTTCGAGCGCGATGGCCATGACCTGCACTGCACGGTGCCATTGAGCTACCCCATCGCGACATTGAGCGGCGAACTCCCTGTGCCGACACTCGATGGACGGGCCAACGTCAAGGTGCCCGCCGGCACGCAGAACGGCGCAGTCTTTCGCCTCCGCAGCCAGGGCTTGAAGCATTTGGACAGCGACCGCAAGGGTGACCTCTACGTTCATGTTCAGATCGCTGTGCCGACGAAGCTGAATCAGGAGCAGAAAGAGGCACTCGAAGAATTCGCCAAAACGCTCGGCGAACATCAGTCCCCGCTTCAAGAGACATTTTTCGAAAAAGCCAAGCGGTTCTTCACGTAGCTCTGCGGTGGCGCGCCCCAATATCGGCCAAAGTGGTGTGGCGCTAAAAGCTTCCCACCGCACTCCTAGACGCTGTCGGCTTGCGATGCGCCCTCGCGGCCTAGAGTATTTTAAATAATACTATAGCCACAAGAAGCAAACCAGCCGCGGGCATCGTTGGGGGTGACTTTGGTGAGGGCCGAACCGATGGCTTGGTCGAGGTCTTCAGGGGTTCTAGCCTCGGCGCTGCGCAGCAGAGCCTTGACCTTGCTCCACATCTTCTCAATCGGGTTGA
>JANNQW010000416.1:0-5109 GCA_031400955.1 Verrucomicrobiota bacterium | reverse complement strand
CCCCAATAGACGTCGTGATCCGGTTCCCAGGTGTCCTCGCGACCGCCGGCGAAACCGAAGGTCTTGAAGCCCATCGTTTCAAGCGCGACGTTGCCCGCAAGAATCATAAGGTCGGCCCAGGAAATCTTCCGGCCATACTTTTGCTTGATCGGCCAGAGCAGGCGACGCGCCTTGTCGAGACTGACGTTGTCCGGCCAGCTGTTGAGCGGGGCGAAACGCTGCTGGCCCCGACCGCCGCCGCCGCGGCCATCACCCGTGCGATAGGTGCCGGCGCTGTGCCAGGCCATGCGAACAAACAAACCGCCGTAGTGGCCGAAGTCCGCCGGCCACCAGTCCTGTGAATCGGTCATCAGTGCCGCGAGATCTTTTTTCAACGCCGCGAAGTCAAGGCTCTTGAACTCCTTGGCGTAATTGAAGCCCTTGCCCATGGGGTCGGACTTCGACGAATGCTGTTGCAGCAGTTCCACTTTCAACTGATTTGGCCACCAGTCGCGGTTGGATGTGCCGCCGCCTGCGGCGTGATTAAAGGGGCATTTGGTTTCGGTGGTCATAGGTTTTTTATTTCGCTGGGGTGAAAGAAGGTGCTCGGTTAACTTTTATCATACGCATGAGGGTGCAAATTGGGAGCTGATTAAATATGCAGAATTTGCCTTTTTCCCATCAGCCCCTGCTTTTCGCAAGGGCACCCACGGGAAATGTAGTTGGTGCAGATGCATTCGGGTCTCGCCAAGCTTCATGCCGGGCCCGGTAGGGACAGATGCGGCCCGATGATCAAAAGGCTGACCTTAGATACTCAGGAGCGAGGGTCTCTCAATGCCGGCTAGGCATTATCGATCATTGGCAGGCTTTCCCGCGATCAGGGGATAGACGATGCCCGCGATCACCGCACCCGCAAGCGGCGCGACCCAGAACAGCCAGAGCTGTTGCAGTGCCCAGCCGCCGACGACCAGCGCCGGACCGGTGCTACGCGCCGGGTTCACCGAAAGATTCGTCACCGGAATGCCGATGAGATGAATCAGTGTGAGTCCAAGGCCGATGGCGATGGGCGCGAAGCCCTGCGGCGCCCTTGAATCAGTGGCCCCGAGGATAATGAACAGGAAGAAGAAGGTCAGGACGAATTCCGCCACCAAGGCTGATAGCATCGTATAACCTCCGGGGGAGTGATCACCGAAGCCGTTGGAGGCAAAACCACCATCGAGCGAGAAGCCCGACTGACCGCTGGCGATTACGTAAAGCACGCCCGCTCCCGCAGCCGCTCCGATGACTTGGGCGATAATGTAGCCCGGAAGCTCGGAACTCTTGAAGCGGCCAGCAACGCAGAGCCCAAGCGAAACAGCGGGATTTAAGTGACACCCGGAAATGTGGCCGATGGCATATGCCATCGTGAGCACCGTCAGTCCGAAGGCGAGAGACACCCCGGCGAGGCCTATGCCGAGGTTGAGCGGAGTGGCTCCCTGAAGCGCGATAAACTTGGCCGCCAGCACGGCACTGCCGCAGCCGCCGAAGGTGAGCCAGAAGGTGCCAAAAAATTCAGCGAGGAGTTTGTTTTTCATGAGTTGTGTGGGTTGATATAGTGGACAGTTCAATCCAGACCCGGTTGAAACAGATGCGGGCTAGGAAGTTGATGCACTATATATAAGACAGTGCAGTTTTTTGCAAGCGTGGACGTTTACTCGAGCGCTGGCATATCCTTTCGCATGATCGCCATAAACCCGGCTTCATCTTTATTCAGATGGAGTAGATCCGGGCGATGCAAAACGCAGAGAGTTCAAGCAGCTTCCGTAAACTGGCCGAACGCGCGGAATTTGTCATAACGTTTTGCCAGAAGCTGTTTCGACGACAGGCTGGCAAGCTCATCGAGCGCAGCCAGAAGTCCCGCTTTGAGAGATTGCGCGGCGGCGGCGTGGTCGTGATGCGCGCCTCCGGCAGGTTCAGGGATGATGCCATCAATGATGCTGAGTTCCTTCAAGTGTTGGGCGCTGAGCTTCAGGGCTTCCGCTGCTTCCGGCGCGTGCTTCCTGTCCTTCCAAAGGATGGCGGCGCAACCTTCGGGGCTGATGACGGAGTAATAGGCATTTTCCATCATGAGGACGCGGTCAGTCACGCCGATGCCCAGAGCACCGCCGGAACCTCCTTCGCCGATGACCACGGAGACCATCGGAGTGCGGATGGTCATCATCTCACGGAGGTTGAATGCGATGGCCTCGGCGATGTTCCGTTCCTCGGCGCCGATTCCAGGAAACGCGCCGGGCGTGTCGATCATGGCGATCACAGGCAGGGAGAATTTTTCAGCCATGCGCATGAGGCGCAGTGCCTTGCGATAGCCTTCCGGGTGTGCACTGCCAAAGTTCCGCAGCAGGTTTTCCTTGGTGTCGCGACCTTTCTGCTGGCCGATGAGCATCACGCGGCGTCCGTCGATGGAGGCAAAACCACCGGGCATTGCGTTGTCATCGCCGATGTGCCGGTCACCGTGAAGTTCCACAAATTCTTCGAAGCAAAGCTTTGCATAGTCCAGCATGTAAGGCCGCTGGGTGTGCCGGGCGATCTGGACCCGCTGCCAGGGTGTGAGATGTGAGTAGATTTCCTCCTGGAGCCGCTGAAATTTCTTTTCGAGTTCGGCGATCTGACTGGCGAGCTTTTCAGAAGGCTTGACGTTGTGCTTTCGGCGCAACTCATCGAGTTCCTCGCGTGTTTTCACCAGCGGCTTTTCAAATTCCAAAACTTGTTTCATAAGGGAGCAAAAAGTGATGCGGGTTACTTGACGACTCGCACCTTGGTGCCGGGCCGTATGATCGTAAAGAGTTCTTCGATGTCTTCGCGGGCCAGAAAGACGCCGGTCTCCGGCACTGCGTCCGTGTCGTGATCTTCATCATCGGTAGCGGCCATGACGGGTTTCACAACCTTTGCAGGCTTGGTGGTTTTTAACGATTGAGTATTTTTTGCTGGCTTGGCAGAGCTGCTGGTCGTGGTTGTGGAAGTGGTGTGCGTCACCGGGCCATTTGCAGGCTTGGCCACTGGCAGGGCGCGAATATTAAAGCCGGGCCGGCTTCCCATGAGCCATTTATCTGCCGCGATAAAATGCGAGTCGGCTGGGGCCACACGTTTGCCGTCAATCCATGCCGCCTTGTCATTGAGCGTCAGTTCGCCAGGAGGCGGTGGCGGAGCAGGCGGGTGATGCTTTTTTGAACCCTTGGTGGAAACAGTCGGAGCGGTCTTTACTGTTTCCAACGCCGGTGACGCGCTTTCGCTCTGCTTAAGCGATACCGGCGCGGTGCCTGCTTTGAAGCCGATTGGCATCCGCACTTCGATCGCCTGATATTCCTTGAAAAACCTGCCGTTGCGCAGCAGTGCCAGTGTCTTAGCGCCCACGGAAACTTGGATTTCGAATTCGAGTGGAAAGACAAACAGATGATCCCCCGGTTGAAGCGAGCTGCTCATCAGGGAGTTCGCGCGCAATAGACACTCGACTGTCGTGGCATTTTTCCCTGCGATGCGGCCCAGTGAGTCGCCCGGCTGGACGATGTAATCCTTGCGCGTGTTGTTCTGGCTTGGAGAAAAGAGCGCGTCGAGGTTCATTTCACCGATAATGCGCTTGGCTTCTGTTGCTTTGGTGGAATCCGGAAAGTTGCGCAGCAGCTCGTAGAGAGCATCGCGGCCTTCCTCGGTGTTATCGCGCACGATCTCAATGGCCTTGTCAAAGCGCTTGATGCTGGGATCGGGCCCGGTCTTTTTCTCGACCTGGATCTGCTTGATTTGTTTCACCACCACGGCGTCCTCGCCAATGACGTGGGTGTAGAGCCACCAGGTGGCGGCAATGCAGGCAGCGGCCAGGCTGGTGACTACAAGAAAGAGAACGATCTTGAATCTGGACATGATGAGCAAAAGGCTCAGCCGATGAGGCCGCGCCGCTTAAAGTCAAAGATGTTGATGTTATGCGATTTTTGTATCATCTCGAACGTGAACTTGAGCAGCGAGATTTCCCAGGTGTCGTCCACGCCATGGATGATTGCGCGCATGGGGTTACCGGAGGAGCGGGTATCGCCCACCAAGCGGTCGCAGACCGCGGCCAGCGGTTCATGGACCAGTTCCTCGCTCACATCAGTGCGCTTGAACTGAAAGCCGTAGCGCAGGATGGCGAGATCCTTGATGTGATCCTTGAGCCATTGGCCAAAAGCCTGCCCACCCTCGCCGAAACCGTCGAAGCTCCAGTTGTCGAAGCCTTCGGGTTTGAGGATCAGCGGCTTCTCAGCGTCGATGCGGCCCTGGCGCACCCGGGTGACATTCGTGCTGTCCATCAGTTCGCTCACGAGTTGGAACTCGAAACGCGTGCTGCCGAACGTGTCGATGCGCCGGGCTGGCTCGTGCAGAACTTGGGTGTTCTCCATGGCGTAATGAAAATCGAATTCGGAATGCATCAGGGGAGTAGCAGCCTAGCCTTAATCAAGGGCGAAGCTAGGGAAAAAGACCACGGTTAAACCAGCCTGATACTTTCCGGCTGGATCACTTCAACTCCGCGAGACGGCGGCACACTTCCTCCACATTCGCGCGGCTGTTGAACGCACTGATGCGGAAGTAGCCTTCGCCTGCATTGCCGAAGCCCGCACCGGGGGTAATGACGACATTGGCTTCGTTCAGCATTTTGTCGAACATCTGCCAGCTCGTCACGCCTTCGGGGCAGCGCACCCAGACGTAGGGAGCGTTGGCACCGCCATAGACTTTGAGCCCAGCTTTTTTGCAAGCCTTCACCAAGAGCGCGGCATTGCCCATGTAGTGCTCGATCAGGGCGCGAACCTGTGATTTCCCTTCGTCAGTGTAGAGCGCCTCGGCTCCGCGCTGTACGATGTAGCTCGCGCCGTTGAACTTGGTGCTGTGGCGTCGTGACCAGAGCGCGTGCAACGATTGCCTCTGACCAGCTTTCGTCGATCCCATCAAGGTTTTCGGAATGACGACAAATGCGCAGCGCACGCCGGTGAAGCCGCCGTTCTTGGAGAAACTGCGGAACTCGATGGCGCAATCGCGAGCACCCTCAATCTCGAAGATGGAATGCGGAATCTCCGGGTCCTGGATGTAGGCTTCGTAAGCGGCGTCGAAGAGCAGGACGCTGCCGTG
>JANNQW010000415.1:0-6769 GCA_031400955.1 Verrucomicrobiota bacterium | reverse complement strand
ATCCTAGATGTCGAAAAGGAGCGGCAGAAGGCCGAAATCATCCTGCACTGCGCCAATCACATCACCATCGAAGTGGACACCACCACGGGTGATATTTATTCGGCGATTGACGAGACCATCTCCAAGGTCGCCCGCCGGATGCGGAAGTTTAAAACTCGCCTCCTCAAGACGCATCATCGTCCCCGCGCGGGCTCTATCAAGCACATCGAGGAGACTGTCTATACCGAGGAGTCGCTCCACGCCACGGAGCACGAGCACATCGAGCCGCTCATCATTCATCAAGAGCACTTCCGCATGAAACCGCTTTTCCCCGACGAGGCCATCATGGATCTGGAAATGAGCGAGCGTCCCTTCGTTGTGTTCCACAACGCGAAAAACAACGGCCGACTCGCCATCCTCTTCCGTCGTAAGGACGGCGAATACGGCATGATCGAACCGGAGGTGAATGGGCACGCGGCGTAGGCGCAGTGCAAAAGTAGCATACAAGTCCCTTCGCGAGGGTATATCTAAAAAAATGAGGGTGCCCGCTAAGGGATCCGCGAGCTACCTTGACCGAACGCAAACCAAGGTGTCGCCGACTGCGTCCACGCCGCCAGAAGATCGACATTGACAGCAGGGCGGATAATCAGTGATGCTGATCATCGTGAAACCTACAGTCTGTGTCCCCATGCCGCTGCTCCCTTTGGGGGAGCCTGTGGAGCCGTTGCCGGAATGCCTCACCCGCTACACCGGCTTTCTCGTGGCCAAGGCGCATCAGCGGCTTATTAGTGCCTTCGCCGAAGAATGCCGGAAGCAGGCGGTCGAAGTTCCTCATGCCGGCATCCTCCATCTGTTGCAGGAGTTTGGCCCCATGTCCCAGCAGGAACTGGGACGCAAGCTGCGCATCGACCGCACCACCATGGTGAAGCTTATTGACGCCTTGGAGCAGCAGAAATTCGCCCGTCGCAAGAATCATCCTCTGGACCGGCGCGCCTACCTTGTGGAGATCACGGCTGCGGGCGGCAAAGTGCTGGCAGCCGTGGGCAAAATAGCTGAACGCATGGAGGCGGAATTACTCGTCCACTACAGCGAGCCGGAACGTAAAATAGTTCGCCGCGCTTTACTGACTCTCGCCGGTTGATGACATGTTGCTGCTTGCTTTAAAAATGTTGTTCGGTGACACCGCGAAGTATGTCATGCTCGTGGTGGGACTCTTCTTTGCCACTTTTCTCATCGCCCAGCAGAGCGCGGTGTTTTGCGGACTGATGCGCTGGACGACCTCGACCTTGAAGAACGTGCCCGCTCCGATCTGGGTCGTGGAGGCCAAGGTGGACCAGAGCAACGAGTTGAATCCGATGCGCGACACCGATGTCGCCCTTGTCCGGAGCGTCGGCAGCGTGGACTGGGCCATGCCTCTCTATTCCGGCATCCAGCGCGTGCGTCTGGAGAGCGGTGCATTTAAAATCATCCAGCTCATCGGGATCGACCCCACCACCTTCGCCGGCGCTCCGGTGAAAATGAGAGAGGGCCGCATTGAAGACCTTCGCATTCCAAACACGGTCGTGATCGACGATCTCGCCGTGCAGCGGCTGGCGAAGAATCCGGGCGACAAGTCCACCTGGATCAAACTAGGCGATGTGTTTGAGATCAACGACATCGAGGCGCGCGTCGTCGGAATCTGCCACGCCATGCGATCCTTCACCGGCGGGCCCTACGTGTGGACGACCTACGAGCGGGCCCTGCAATACTCGCCGCCGCAGCGCAAGATGCTCTCCGCCGTCATCGCGTCGCCCAAGCCCGGCATCAGCACCGATCAGGCCGCCGAGGACATCACGCGCGAGACCGGACTGCGCGCGTTTGTGAACCGTGATTTTACCTTCGACAGCAAAGCCGGGCGTCATGAATTCAATACCTCCACGATCTGGTGGTATGTCAAAAACACCGGCATCCCGATTTCTTTTGGCATCACCGTGCTGGTCGGATTCGTGGTTGGCGTCGCGATATCATGCCAGACTTTTTATTCGTTTGTTTTGGAGAACATGCGACATCTCGGCGCGCTCAAGGCCATGGGCGCCTCCAACCAAATTCTTTGCCTCATGCTCTTGCTGCAATCATTTACCGTCGGCATCATCGGATTCGGCATCGGTCTGTTAGCCACTGCGGGATTCGCCTGGGGCGCGATAAAAAACCAGCAGCCTCCATTCTTCATGACCTGGCACATGCCTCTCGTGGTGTTGGTGGTCATCCTCGGCATCTGCTCTCTCGCGGCATTGCTGGGCATCTGGCGCGTGAGCCGCTATGAACCCGCCATGGTCTTTCGTGCCTGATGAACGCCACGACTCCAGCATCAATCGAACATGCGGTGAGCGTCTCCGGTATCGTCAAAAGCTTTGGCGATGGCGACGACCGGCTTACCGTGCTTCATGGCATCGACCTCGACGCGCGCGATGGTCAGATTCTGATGCTGGTCGGACCCAGTGGCTGCGGCAAGACCACGCTGCTCAGCATCATTGCCGGCACCATGCACGCGGACTCCGGCGAGGTGGAGGTTTTCGGCACCCGGCTCGACCGCATGAAGAACGGGGTCGTGACCAAATTCCGCGCCTTGAACATCGGTTTTATCTTTCAATCGTTCAATCTGATCCCGACCCTGAACTGTGCGGAGAACGCCTGCGTCCCCTTGCTCATTCAGGGCATGCCGTTTGGAAAAGCCGTAAAGAAGGCGCGTGAAATGCTCGATCGGGTCGGGCTTGCTGACCGCTGGAAGAGTCGTCCGTCGCATCTCTCCGGAGGTCAGCAGCAGCGGGTGGCCATCGCGCGGGCGCTGGTGCACGAGCCTCGCCTCGTGATCTGCGACGAGCCCACCGCCTCGCTCGATGCGCACAACGGTCACATGGTCATGGAGCTTTTTCACGACGTCGCCCGCCAGCCGGGTCGCGCGGTCATCATCGTCACTCATGACAATCGCATTTTCCAATTTGCGGATCGCCTGGCACGGATGGATGACGGACGAATCACGGAAGTGCGCGATCAGGGAAATCTGATTGATTCGTTAACGCTTTCAAACTCCTAACTTTCAACTTTCCTCTCTTTACTCAACTTCCCATGCCCTTCTTCTCAAAACTCTTCCGATATGCCACTTTCGGTCTCAGTCTCGCCGGGATGGTGATGATGGCGCTCGTCATCCAGCAGATCCGCGGGCAGGAGAACAAAATTCCGCCGCCGCCCTTTGCGCCGCCGCAAAAGCCATTCAACGACACCGTGGCCGCGACGGGCATCATTGAGTCGGTGGATGAAAATGTTTCCATCGGCACGCCCGGCCCCGGTTTGATCATGGCGGTGGACGTGAAAGTGAACCAGCAAGTCAAGGAAGGGGACGCCTTGCTGCGCTTGGATGATCGCGAACTGCAGGCCATGCTCGTGAAGCAGCGCGCGCAGGTCGAACTGGCCCAGGCCCGGATCGACGTGCAAAAGGCCATGGTGGCCAAGGTGCAGGACATGCTCGAGCGCGTCCAGGCCGTGGGCGGGAAAGCCGTGAGTGTGGATGAGGTGCAGCAGCGGGCGAATGATCTGAAGGTCAGCCGCGCCCAAGCCTTCGCCGCCGATGCCGAGATGACTTCAGCACAGGCCGATGTGAAGCAGACGGAGCAGTTGATCGAACGCATGATCGTGCGTGCCCCGCGCAGTGGCACCATTCTCCAGGTAAATGTTCGCGCCGGCGAGTATGAATCGGTGAATCCGAAAGCGCCGCCCATTATTCTCGGCAATATTGGCGCACCCGATGCCCGGGAGTTTCATGTGCGCGCCGATGTGGATGAGCAGAGCGCCGCGCGGATTCGCGCCCTAAATCTGAAACATGGCACCGCCTCCATCAAGGGTGATACCAAGACCAGATTTGATCTGACCTTCGTGAGAGTGGAACCTTACGTCATTCCCAAGGTCTCGCTGACCGGCGCCAGCACCGAGCGCGTGGACACGCGGGTGCTCCAGGTGATCTTCAGTTTGAAACACGATGCCGCGAAACATCCGCCGCTTTATGTTGGGCAGCAGGTGGATGTCTTTATTGATGCCGGGGCATCGGATCACGCGCCGTAATGACAACAGCCGCAGTGTGTGCTTCGTTCATCCATCATGTATGAATCACACAAAGAAAAGCTTGCCCCTCGGCATCACTTTATTCGCCGGCAAGTTATGGTTTCGCTGGCCGGACTCGGCGGGCTCATCGTCGCACTGGGCGTGGGTGTTGCCGGTTATCACTGGATCGCCGGCCAGCCCTGGGTGGATTCGTTATTGAATGCGTCAATGATCCTCGGCGGCATGGGGCCTGTGGGTGATCTGCATTCGGATGCAGCCAAGATTTTTGCTTCGGCCTATGCCCTGTTCAGCGGCGTGGTGTTTATTTCCGTCATGGCTGTGATCCTGAGTCCGGTCCTGCACCGTGCGCTGCATAAGTTCCATCTGGAAAGCGGCGGCCGCAAGGAATGAAGTTGAAAGTAAAGCGCGTTACCTTGCGCAAGCGAGCAGGAAGGCGGGGACGAGGGCGAGGCCTCGATCATCAGCGCTAGTTCAACCACTGCTTTAACGAACACGGACTCTTCGATCTAAAGCATTTTAAATCAAAGTGTAGCCGATAATTTGAGCGGAGTTTGATGGTAGTGACGGCGTCCTGCCGTCATCAGCATGGGCAATGACGGCAGGTTGCCGTCAATACAACCGGCTACGAGATTCTATAAAAATCTCTAAGATTGATCTGCTGTCCAGCGCACGGCGTAGTGGATGACTTCCGTGTTGCTCTTCAAGCCTAGCTTCTCTTTGATGTTGCCGCGGTGAGTGTCCACGGTCTTGAGGCTGACTTTTAGTTCCTTCGCGATCTGGTGGTTATCCTTGCCGTGACCGGTCATACGGAAGACTTCGAGTTCGCGATTGGTGAAACTGCTGACACCACTAATGGAGCCTGTCGAGTCCGTATGAGTGATGCTGTCGAGAGCCAATAAGGCTGTTCGCTCACTGGCATAGATCCGCCCACTCAAGACGGTCGTAATGGCCTGCATGATTTTTTCCGGGCCCGCCTGCTTCATGATGTAGCCGCGTCCGCCTGCGCGCAGAATTCGCATGGCGTAGAGACTCTCGTCGTGCATGGAGATTACCAGCACGGGCAGTTTGGGTTTGATGGCGTGGACACTCTGCAGTAGTTCGAGTCCGCTCATTCCAGGAAGGCCGATGTCAATAAGCAGGATGTCGGGGTTCAGCTTGGAGATTTCGGCGAGCGCCTGGTCGGCGTTGTCCGCTTCACCACAGACAACTAGTTCGGGCATTTGCTCGACGATTCGCACGAGTCCGTCCCGGAATATGGGATGATCGTCGACGACGTAAACTTTTTTTGAGATCGGATTTTCTACCTGGCCTGTGGTGTTGGTGTCCATAAGATTGTGGGGTTGGGGGTTTATTTTTCGGGTGTGTGAATCATGCAGGTCACGCTGGTCACGCTGATTCCTTCGTGGTTTTTATTTGATTCAATGCCAAAACTCCCGCCGATCATGTCTGCTCGATATTTCATGATGCGCAAGCCCATGCCGTCGTCATTGGTCATCCTTTTGGCCATAGGTTTACCGTCGTTATTGACGGTCAGATAGGTATGGCGCGAATTGGAGGAGAGTTCAATTTCGATGTTTTTCGCTTGACCGTGCTTGGTGGCGTTGGTGATGGCCTCCTGCGCGATTCGGTAGAGATGGGTGGCGACGGTATAGTCCAGAACCAGTTTCTGCGGGGATTTGCAGCGGCAGTTTACCTTGAAAATTTCCGTGGTGCGCCTGGCCAGTTCTTCGAGTGCAGATGACAGACCGTCTGCCTGCAGCGTGACGGGATACAGGCCCAGCGCCAGTTTGCGGGTCAACTCCAGGGATTCCTTGAGCTGGTTAGTGATCTTCGCGGAAGCCGTCACCTCCGGAGATTTCTGGGCGGCCAGGCTGTTTTCGAGCAGTTGGCTCAAGCACCAGATGCCGGCGAGTTGCTGGCCCAGATCGTCATGCAAATCCTGGCCGATGCGCTTCTGCTCACGCTCGCTGATCTCGAGAATTTCCTTCTCCAATTGGCGGCGCGTGACCATGTGACCGCGAAGTTCTTTGTTGGCCTTGCTCAGCTGGGCCGTGCGCTGTTCCACGCGGGCTTCAAGTTCGGCGTTTTGCCTTCGAATCATCTCCTCGGCACGTTTGCGCTCGCTGATGTCGCGAATGATCGCCTGGATCAACGCTTTGCCCCCTACTTCTACCTTGATTAAATTTACTTCGGTAGGGAATGGCGTGCCGTCGAGCTTGGTGTGTATCCATTCGAAAAACTGCGGCTGGCCGTTGTAAGTGGCGTTGATTTTTTCAATCGCAATCTCGGTCGAGTTCCGGCCGTTCGGCTGGAGGCGCGGCGAAAACTCGTAGGGAGAATGGCCCAGAATCTGGTCGCGCGACTGGCAGCCGAACATCTCGAGCGTTCGTGCATTGCATTCAATAAACAGTCCTTCCTGTTTGATTAAAATGGCATCGCTGGCATTGTCGAAGAGAGCGTGATACTTTTCTTCGCCATCCCGCAGCGCCGCTTCCGATTGTTTTCGCTCGATGGCGATGCGCGTGATCTTGATAACCCGTGCAATCATCTCCAGTTCGACCGGGGAGGGATGGCGTGGCTCCCGATAGTAAATGGCGTAGGTTCCAAGGTTGCTTTTTTGGCGGCCAAAAATTGGCGTGGACCAGCAGGCTTGCAGGCCGTGGCTTAAGGCCAGCTCGCGGTAATCGGCCCAGAG
>JANNQW010000414.1:0-32732 GCA_031400955.1 Verrucomicrobiota bacterium | reverse complement strand
CAAGCAATTCGCTATGATGCAAAAAATGATGAAAAACAAAGGCATGATGCGCGGTCTCATGGGTCAAATGACCGGCGGCGGTAAGGGCGGTATGCCGAAGGGATTCGGCTTCTGAGACCGATTGACTCTGAAAAGAAAATAGACAGGATTTACAGAATAATCAGGATTGAAATATAGGGCGCCAAGTGGCTCATACGGCCTTCCGCATGAATTGAAAACCTCGCGCAGCGCGCTCACTGAAGCTGTATTCCTTGGCACTATCGTGCTGGTTTCAAGTCTCGCGGAGGACTGCGTGAGCCACGATCAATCTCGTTCGTATGATGCGCTCGATGACCTTGCGTCAGGACTGCATCTAATTAGACGCTTTTCTAACCGTCAGCTTTTTCACGAAATTCTATTTGCGCGTCCAAGCAATAATACGTCTTCGCATTATCATTGCGAGAACAAGCAACAGGGCGACACCGAAGGAGATCATGAGATTTCGGGGCCGACCAAAGGGCTCGAAGCTTAGCACGACCTCAGTCGCCCCAGGCGGAATGAGCACGCCGCGCATCACGACATTCGCCGGGAATATCGTCGTCTCTTTCGAGCCGACATAGGCATGCCAATCTGGATGGTAGAGTTCGTTTAAGACAACGAGACGGGGTTTGTCGTTCGGCGTGACGCGAAGGACGATTTTGTCACCGTTAAACTTGGCGTCCACGTCTCCTGCCTGAGAGAACTCGGGCAGTGGGGTTCCAGTTTCGACCATCGTGATGGCGACCGGATCAAGTATCGGACCTGGATCTGGATCGTTCGGCGGAAAGAATGCGTCTCGAGCGGCTTGCGCGGAGGTTACGCTGTTGACTTGCTCCGGAATGAAGAAGCGTGGTGTCACGCGAGCTGGGTTCACCAAGAATTCCACGGATGCGTTTGCTTCACTTGCCATGCCTGAGCAATAAAGTTGGGGTGTGATCAAGATGGCGCGCTTCACATTGGTGAAGCCTAGCATCCGCCAGGGCATCTCCGTTGGCTGATGCCCGGTAAACGTTAAAATGCGCAGCATAACAGCCCAGTTTGGCCATGGAAGCATGCCCAGTCTGGCTGGGTATCCACTGCTATAGCCTTCCACGAGCCGTAGGCCCCAAGTGGGGCCGATATGCTGACCGGTGAACTGCAATTCGGAGTTCGACAACAAGGCCACACGATAATCATCTGCCTCAAGCTGGGCTTTTATTGAAGCTGCCACTTCCGCCTTGGGCGGGAGGAAGGTATCACGCTTCGGCCAGTAGGAGTTATGATTGTAGTAGGGTATGGGACCGGAAACGTGCTCACCATTGCATTGCAGGTTAGCATAACTCCAGACGTCAGTGATCAGGAATCCGGCCAGAAAAAACGCCAAACCTGGGCCGACGTAGCGTCGGCTGCGGGACCAGTTGAAAAGGCACACTGCCAGCAGGGCGATCACGGCGGTCAATGTGATCCGATTCAATATGGCGGCGTTCATTGCAGCGATAGGCGTGCCGACCTTGTGGAAAGGCCCGCTATTGGCGTGGGACAATGCGGCAAAACCATTGATGGGGTAATGCCAGAAATCCTTCCAGGAATCAGTCAAAAGAACCGGGATCGCTTCATCCGGGCGGCCAGACAGAGAATAAACGGCAGCGCAGGCGGAAATGCCGAGCGCCACGCCGAGCAGCTTGTGGAGGTGCTGCTTAGCAAGCAGTTGAAAACTAATGTGAAAAAGTCCCGCCAAAAGTGTTGTGGGTTTGAAGGTCTCAGAATTCTCCTTTGCATGGAGTTGCGAGTTTTTAATGCTCCGAGGGCTAGCAGCCCCCGACACTTGCTCTGTCAACAGGTTGGTAGGGTCGTTGGTTCGCCGCATTTGCGAAATGATCAACGCAACCAGGGTGCTTTGCGGGAGGAGGGCGACAATCAAGAAACGGGTGTGAAAAAAATCGACTCGCAGGAATAACTCCCAGATCACGCGGTAGACTGACATGCTGGCGACTACACCCATGGAGATTGCGATAAGCGCATAGAACAGCCGGACTTCTGCCGTGGCCTGGCGAAAGAGCCCGCCCCACCGGCCGTTCCAACGGAGAAGCCCGCCAATGATCAGGAAAGGGGTCAGCATGCCGCTAAAAAGCAGCATACCTTCAGTGATATTCAGGCCATTCTTAAGGGCGAAGACTTCGCTTGAAAATCTGCCAAACAGACCGTCATGGAACCAGCGCCAGACATCGAAAGTCTTGAAGCCCTGAAAAGTGTAGATCGAGGCGAAGTTGTGTAAGTCGAACCAATTTGCGGGCATGCGTTGTAGCAGTTTCATCTCCTGCGCGATGCCGTAAATGCGGGGGAAAGCAGCCGTGAGTCCCACTACTCCGGCGGCGGTAAGAGTCAGCAGTGGAAGCCAACTGCGGCGCTTCCAAGAAAGTGTTAAGGCGTAAAAACCAGCCAGCAGTATGACGTATGCAACCTCTTGGAGGAAGCAGAAGACCAGTAGATGAGTCAACACGGCGCTGAGTGCCAGGAATCTAACACTCGTTTGGTGAGTGCTCAAGCGGCGCAGAACAAGAAGCATGAGGGGAACGTCTATCCAGATGGCGATGTTCATGTCGTTCTGGCTTGCCCTGAGAACAGTCAGCGCCGAAAACTGATATATGGCAGCGCCACAAAATGCAGCCAACCGGTCACGGCAGACGTCGTGAATAAACCAATAAGCGCACCAGCCAGCTAGGATGTGCAGCGCAATGGTGACCAGACCTGCCACCAAATAGAAACTGCTATCTGGGAAGAGCGCGACAAAGTAGTTAAACGGGTTTGGGTAGGTGAATGGCAGGGCGTAAAGATTTCGCCCCATGAACGTAGTTTCATCCCAACCGCCGAAATTGCCCAACTTCCACCCCTGCACCTGCAGCCACAGGGTGTTGAGAAAGCTATTGAGACGGTCGAAGTTGCCAAGTAATAGGGCTTCTCCATTAAGATGTCGGCGATAAATGCCAATCACCAAGGCTAGCAGTCCTAGTAAAGCCGGGAGATGTGAAGCTTGCTTGGCTGGTGGCTGAATCGCGGTCTTGAATGGCACGGCATCAGTGATCATGATGAAAAAAGGACCTCAGACCGTTGCGAATAAGCAGAACCATTTTACCCCGTCGAGTAATCACCAAGCCTTGGGCGGAGCGCAGCAGCAGCCCTGACTCGATCATGCGTTCAATTCGGGCTTCGGGCATGGCGAGAGCAGGGTCGCAGTTGCGTGCCCCGGAGCGGGGTGATCTGCCAGCCTTCTCAAATAACAAGGCAATGGAAACGCTGCCGATCACGAAAGTGAACATGAAAAGATATAGTTCGCAGATGAAGCCCAGCATTGCCATAGCGGTTACGATTTCCCATGGCGTAGCCTGTCGGACCCAAAGGATGGCGGCGAGCGTGGTCACTCCGAGGAGGGCTGCGACAAGAAACTGGAATACGCTATTGCCGGAAGGTCGGATATGTCGCAATCCTGCATGAACCAGGACAACAGTCGCAAATGACTGGAATATCGACAGAAATATCATCTGTGATTTATGCTTCTGCCGTTACTAAATGCAATGAGAAGAGACAGAGCGAAGGCTGCAATGTGACCAGCGCGAGTAAGTTCGCCTAGCTCGTTCAGGAGCCCTAGTTTGTGCAGGGCGATCTCCCTTGATTTGCGCTTTTGGCGACCGATATCAGCGAGATCATCAATAGGTGTGGGGGTTAGGTGAAGGCCCGAATCTCGCGAGATATCGGCAAGTATGGACAAGGAATAACTCCCTTGGGTCAACGACCAGAGTTCGAGAAATGAGAGGCTGTAAATACCGTGAACGCTTCCGGCCAGGGCTCCCGTTATGGCGGCAAGGTGAAGTCCACCGTTAATTAGACCCGCCACCCCAAAAATCGTGACGCAAAGAATCCAGGAGGACAGATGGTAAAGAAAGATGGTTCGCTCGCTCCGAAAAGCCGGTCTCTGTCGCAGACAGGCCGCGTAAAGACCAAAATGTCCGAGAATCTGCGCGACAATAAGAAGTAAATACAACATCAGCAGTGCAATGGGAGACTCATTCAGGCAGGCTTTGACTCATTGGTGCGTGGCATATGCCATTTGTAGAGTTTGGCATCAAGGGGGTAAAGCAGACGTGGGATGCGCAGCCAGGGAAGACTAAAGGCAGGCGGAAACATGGTGAAGGCAGAGGTGCCAAAGAAAACTTTTTCAACTTGAGCGCCCGTTGGCAGAGTCTGGCGTGCTAATTCAATGATGGCATCGGCCTTCCAAAAATACATGTCAAGCTTGTTAGGCATGAGCCGCCGCATGACATTCCAACAGATTTGCTGGGCGAGCGCAAAAGGGGAAAACGGGGTCATTTCAAAAACGAAAAGCATCCCGCCGGGTTTAAGCACTCGGCCGAATTCCTGGAAGGCCTGCCTGACGTTGTTGCGGGTCTCCGCGATGGTCGCTCCGACCATGTGGTGAATCGAGTAAATGCAGATTACTGCATCCATGCTTTTATCCGGCAGGGGAACCGCTAGCGCACTTCCGAATATACGCAGATCACACCCGGTATTCGCCCGGATCGAATGGAGGGACGGCTCCAGACCGATGATTTTTACGCCTTCGGGCTTCCGGTAAGGCAACACGGGGCCGCAGCCAATGTCCAGCGCGATCATGCCAGGAGTCAGGAATGTCTCCAGCAGGGCCATCTGTTGCTCGTAGCAGAACCGGTGTTCTCCCTCGGCCTCGTGTCCCTCTCGCATCAACTCATGCTTGTCGTCAAAAAACGAGCGGTGAGTTGAGGCCATCATGATCGCGACATCGCCGGTTAATTCGCCCTCAAATCCCGATTCCTCGCAAATGAGCCGGGTGCCATCCTGGGTCAGAATTCCCTTGGTTTTGGGGCACCTCAAGAGTGATGCGAGACCATCGCTGTCAACTGCATTGGTCATGGATCAGGATTTGCGTGACGGATAAATTGCGCGCTGCAATCGGCGGAGGAATATCTCAAACAGCGTGTGCCCGGTGGAGACGAAGTTGCGGAAATTGAGGGGCGAACGTCCGCCTTCTTTTACATAGTGAAGTCCAGACACAGGCACTTGGATGTAGGTCGCCCCCTCGTTGAGGAGCATGGTGATGAGGTCGGCCTGAAAGCCGAACCCGTAATTGTAAGGTGCCCAGCGCATGACGTGGAAGCGGCGGTAGAGGGCGCACCCGTTATAATAGTTGATTGAGTAGCCGCTCAGGAAATCCACGAGAATGGTGAATGTTTTCGAGATGGCACGCCGCGCCACGCTCTTGCCGGGCAACACCGGATAGTAGGGGAGCACCATATCAGCTTGTCCCATCATTCGCAGAAGCGTAACCATGGTTTCCTTGGGCTCGACATTGTCGCCGCAGACGAGCCGGTAGTAGCGGCCGCGCCCATGGAACGAGGTCTCCACGAAACTGCGGGCGAGGCCGAGGTTGCGCGGGTTCTTGCGCAGGCGCACGGTCAGGCCTGGGTTCTGCTGCTGGAATTCCGCAACTTTTTCGCAGGTGCGATCCTTCGATCCATCATCCACCACGATCACTTCGTAAGTGCAGGCCACTTCGGCCATCGCAGCCTTGATCGTCTCCAAGGTTCCCGTGATCCGCTCCTCTTCGTTATAGCACGGGACGAACATCGTGAGGTCCAGTTCCTCCAGCACGCCGGCGGGCACGGGTTCAGGGATGACGGGCGTTTGGCTCATGCATCTTTCCGTGTGCAGCCGAGGCCAATGATATAATGGGCCATGGGGTGGTAGCCGGTGTGAATGACTTCATCGTTCATGGAGAAGATGAAGACGTTGTGGAAAAATTGGGAGATCAGCGTGCGCATGGTGTCGCCAGTCTTGCAGTTGACGTGGCCGGCTTTACTAGGGGGCGAGGCATAAGCTTGTGATTCGAGCGAGGGACAGCCGAGCAGGAGCACGCCGTGTGACGCGAGCGATTTTACAATGTTGCCGGTGAAGGTGAGTTCGTCCTTCGGGTGGATGTGCTCGATGACGTCCAAGGCGTAGGCGGCGTCGTATTTTCCTGGGATCGGGCTGGCGAGCAGGTCGTGCTGCTGGACATCAAACTTCCATCGTTCATCCATGCGCTGGCGGACATCGTCAACAAAGACGGGGTCGAAGTCGGTGGCGGTGAGTTTCTGCACGGCCTGCACGACGATGCGCGTGGCCCAAGCGTCGGCGCAGCCAACTTCCAGGACGTGCTCGCGTCCGGCGAGCATCTTGGCGACGAATTTGTAGCGTGAAAGCGTAAAGAGGAGGTGCTTGGGGTCGTCCTGCCAGGCCTGGTTGGTCATCAGGCCAAGGGGTGTGAGCCCCTGTTCCTTGAGGAGGTCGATGGAGCGCTGGTATTGCGGCTCACGGGTGCCGGGGTCTTGCGGGTTCATTCGCGGAGTAGGTTCATTCGAAATAGATGCAACCGTAGTCGCCAGTATAACCGCATTTTTTGAAAAGCCATTCCCACTCCTCTGGAGTGAAGAAGCATTCGCAGGTAAGCTGCCAGTAGAGGAGGTTCACCTTCTCCTGCTCCGTGCGGTAGCTGTCCATGAGGATGTATTTGCCGCCGCGACCCACGCGCTCAATCTCGCGTAGGGCCTTGTCCAAATCGGGCAGACGCAGATTGTGGAGGGTGTTGATGGAGACGACGAGATCGAAGGACTTGTCGGGAAATGGCAGTTGCGTGGCGTTGCCCAGCTGGAGATGCGGTTTCACGTCGTCCATCGCGTGCTCGATCGCGTAGGCGGAGATATCGAGGCCGGTGATCTCCACGCCGGGCACGGCGCGGTTGAATTCGTGAAGGAGAAATCCTTTGCCGCAACCGATGTCGAGAATACGGTCGCCAGCTTTTAGGCCGTAATGCGCGGCCATGCGCTGGGCGACGTCGAACCAGCGACCGTCGTAATGGTAGCCGCCGTAGCCGGTATTGCGGTTGCCGTCCCAATAGTCTTTGTCGAAGCGTTTGGCGATGGTGGCGAACTCCGCCTTGTCGCCCGCGAGCACGCGCGCGAGGTAGTCGCGCTTTGTGCCCGAATGGACCTGCTGGAAGAAATCGAAGTAGGCCATCTTAGAGCGGTCGGGTGCTTCACTTGAGAGTCGAACGGACAGCGGAGACGATATCGTGTTCGTCGGGATAATATTCAGGTTCCAGCGCGCTGCTCATGGGTGTGTGGCTGTCAGGTAGTGTCACACGCACGGGTTTGGCCTTCAACTTATCGCCGAGATTTTCCACCACGCTGGTGATGATCTCGGAGGCGGAACCGAAGGAGTGCCAGGTGCCGTCGGCCACGATGAGCCTGCGCGTCTTAAATGCGGAGTCACAGATCGTTTTGCGGTCGAGGGGTGCGATGGTGCGTGGATCGACGACTTCGACACTGATGCCTTCCTTTTCCAAAAGAGCAGCGGCGCGCAGGGCCAGCGGCACCATGAGACCGATGGCGACGACGGTAGCATCGCTGCCTTCGCGACGCACGGCAGCCTGGCCGAAGCGCACGCGAAAGGGTTGTTCCGGAACCTCGTCCGTCATGGAGTAGAGGCCGCGACCTTCGACGAATATTGTGGGAGTCTCGCCGAGGATGCTTTCAAGCAGCAGGCCCTTGGCGTCGTAGGCGGTGGAGGGCACGGCGACGCGGATGCCGGGGATGTGGGCGAACCACGATTGAAGGTTCTTCGAATGTTGCGGACCCTGGCCCCATCCTTTCCCGACGATGGTGCGGATGGTGACGGGCATTGCCGATTTCATGTTCGACTTGAAGCGCCACAGGCCGAGCCAGTTTACGATGGCGTCGAGCGAGTAAATCATGAAGTCGAGACGCTGATGGCAGATGACGGGTCTCAAGCCGGTGAGCGCAGCACCCATGGCGGTGGCGGTCATGAGATTTTCTGCGACCGGAAAATCCTGCACGCGTTCGGAACCGTATTTGTCCACCAAGCCGGTAGTGGTGCCGAAGATGCCGGACTGAGTATCGACGAGCTGGCCGAGCACGATCACGTCCGGACTCAAGCTCATAGCTTGATCAGTGGCTTCGAGGATGGCCTTGGCATAGGAAAGCTGGCGGGACACAGGCGGGGAAGTGAAAAGGTGTAAGTGAAAAGTGGATGAGGGGAAGGGGATCAGTAAGGACCGAGCCTGGCTTCGTCTTGATATTGGTTAAAGGATCCGCCGCCGACGGCAACTCCGAGGAGCTTGTCGGCGAGAGGGGTGGCGTCATCGTAGTTCATCTGGCGCCAATGAGTGTCGGTCGGGAAGGGGCTTTCTTTGGCGAACTTGAAATTGGCGGCGATCTCGGCGGCCACTTCGGATTCATAGCGTGCGGAAAGTTCATCATTGAACAAGCCGGCATCGCGGATCTTCTCGCCCAGCAGCGCAATTGGGCAGTTATTTTTCCAGAAGGTCATCTCCTCCGCACTGCGGTAGGCGTTGGCCCCGTCGTCCTCGGGACCGACGTGGCTGTTCCAACGATAGGTATATGCCTCAATGAGAGTGGGGCCGTCACCGTTGCGCAGGCGTTCGATTTCGGCTCCGATCGTGCGCCAGGCTAGAACGGTGTCGTTGCCGAAGATTGTGGTGGCGCGCACGCCGAAGGGTCGGACGCGCTCGGAGATGTTGTCCTGCGCCTGTCGCTTGAGTTGATCGGAAAAGGTGGCGTAACGGTTGTTCTCGCAGAGGAAAAGCACGGGCAGCTTTTGTTTGCCCGAGTAGTTCATGGCTTCCCAGAACGCTCCTTCATCGGTGCAGCCTTCGCCGAAGCCGGAGATACTGATCTGTCGGGTCTTCTGGTGCTTGAAGCCGAAGGCGGCACCGACGGCGATGCTGACAGCGCCGGCCAAGATGGCACCGCTGTAGAAATTCGTTTCCGAGTGCGAGATGTCTTGCGAGCCGGCCTTGCCGCCGCTGGAGCCGGTGACCTTGCCGTAAATCTCGGCGAAGAGTTCGCGCAAGGGGCTTCCCTTGGCGAAGTAGTAGCCGTGTGAGCGGTGGTGGCTGAACAGATAGTCATCCGGTTTTACATGCAGCGAGAGCGCGGCGGGGATCGATTCCTGGCCGATGCAGAAATGGATCGGACAGCGCATCTCGTCCGCTGGATGATATTCCTGATGCATGGCTTCCTCCATGCGCCGGAGGCGGAGCATCTGCTGGTAGAGCTTGAGCAATGTGTCCGGCGCGACGCCCGTCAGATCCATGTCTCGGTAGCGGCCAATCTGGGTGATGGTGCGGTGGCTGAGGTTCATAGAATTGCCTGTAGAGTGAAATACGGAGCTTATCCATTCTGGCAAGCTTCGTGTGTGGTCAGTGAGCGCATGGACAACGTCATGGCGTGGTCGGCGGATGCTTGGCGCGCCAGACCCAGAGGAAATTGGATGCCATGCTGACGCCGGTGGAAAGTCCCACAGCCATGATCGCTGCGATGAGGTGGTTCACCCCAAAATGATTCAGGGTGTTGGTGACGATCCACCACACGGCAGAGGCGCCGGCATTGGCAACATGATATTGCCCGAGGCGACGCCAGCACATTTTGTGGGTGGCGAACACCCACTTCTCATTCACATAAAAACGCAGCAGAGTGCTGGCCTCAATGGTCAGCAGGGTGCCAATCATCACATTGGCACCGAGCAGATCCACGAATATGTAAAGAAAGAAGGTGGAGAGACCCAAAAAGATCAGGCCGGCGGTTAGCCAGCGTATAAGTGGAACGGCTAGAGTCCGCTTGGGCCAGATACGGAGAAAGGAAATCATTGAGGTTGGGTTTGGCGCAGCCTCGAGATGGTTTGACCAATACCCGTGTCTAGAAGGACCGGAGTGTGATCAGGAAAAGCCCGATGAAGTGAAATGCAATCGAAGCGACGATGCGTGACCGGGCCGCTGCGGGGAAGAGATTCGATCGCGATGCTGCCGCCCAGCAAACAATTAATTTTTTCTGCTAGTTGAGCGAAGGTCACAGAGTGCCCGCTCACCAAGTTAAGGGTTCCGCTGCTGCGGCGGTGCAGCGCTTGCGCGGTTAATTCAATGACATCGTCAATGAAGACGTGGTCGCGTGCTTCTTCACCGGCACCGAAGAGTTTGATTTTACCATCAGCCAACGCGGTGCGGAGGAAGCGGTTGGGGCCGTAACTGTTGTGGGTGTCCCCGGCACCGTAGATCGCGCAGGGACGCAGAATGCAGAATGGAATTCGCTGCTGCGTGGCCGCGTTGGCCAAGGCCAGTTCACGGGCGAGGTGCATCACTCCGTAAAGATCGCCCGGAGCGGCCGGTGTGGATTCATTCACATCTGAATGGCGCGAATCGTAAACGGCATCGGAACTGAAATAGATCAAATGGGCGCAAGGACGCAGGGAAAGAGCGCTGGCAACTTGTTGAGCCATGATCAAGTTCTTGATCAGCGTGGCGATATCGCGGCCCTTTTCAGGTGTGAGTCCGGCTGTCATCACGACGGAGTCGGTTGATTCTAATTGGGCAGCGAGAGTTTCCGCAGCGGGCAGCGCCAAGTTAATGTGCTTGCTCGATATCGCCAGGACAGGAATTTTTTTTGCAGCCAGCTTTTCGGTCAGCGCCCGGGCGATGAATCCGTGCGCGCCGAGAATGACGACTCGCGTAGGTGCAACGGGAAAAGAATTGAGGTGGGTCAGCATCCGAGGCGGTGATAGGTGAGGCCGGCCGAGCGGCAGTCCTGCTCGCTGAGAACGGCGTGGGGATCAATGATGAGCCGGCCTTTGAGCCGGGCTTTGATCTCTGCTGTGGAAATGTCATGATAATTTTTCCACGGCGTCATGACCAGCAACGCATCGGCTTCGTCGAGCGCATCAAGCGGCATCGAACAGATTTTCACGTGGGGGAATTCGGCAGGGGAGATGGTGGCGGCGGGATCGTGCGCTTGGATGCGGCAGTGACTGAGCGAGCGGATGAGTTCGATTGACGATGAGTTTTTTATGGAATGAGTGTCCTGCTTATAAGTGAGGCCCCAGACGGCGATAAGCGGTTTCGGGTTTTGATCGAGAAGCTCCCGCTGCATACGGTGGAGCACCCAGTCCCGCCGGTGGATGCTGTTGGTTTGCCAAGCGGCTACGACTCCGTCATCGGTGCCGTGACGCGCGGCCAGTTGACGGACGGTGACGAGATCGCGCTCGAGGTTGCCGCCGGCGATGCCGAGCCCGGGTTTTAAATAGGCGTGTGGGCCGATGCGTTTGTCGAGTCGCAGTGCCGGGGCGATTTCATTCCAGTCGGCGCCGACGGCTTCGCAGACTTCAGCGAGAGTGTTCGTGGTGGAGACGCTGGAGACGAGGAAAAAGTTGATGGCAATCTTGGCGAGCTCTGCACTCTCCAAGCGCATGACCAGCACGGGACACTTGAATGCGGCGTGCCATTCGACGAGGCGGGCGGGCAGGGGAGCCGCCGGATCGAGGGCACCGACGACGAAGCGCTCGGGTTCCATAGCGCGCTGAACGGCGGCACCGAAGATCAATGTCTCCACTTGGTAATAGAATGAGCGCACCTTCACTTCGGAGCGCTTCGCGAGATCCGCGATGATCTGACGCGTGCAACCTGGCGAGACTTGGCTGAGTATTACGATGATGGCTCCAGCAGCAAGGGCGGGCGCGGTATCGTGAATCAGTTTCGTCAGCGGGGCGGAGTCGCTTTCGTTGCGATCGTTGGTGCAGATGTCGAGCGCGTAGAAGACCAGGTCACACTGCGCAAGGTCTGCGGCATCGGCGGTGTAACGCAAACGGGTGCGATAGGCGGCGAACAATTCTTTGAAACCGGGTTCTTCAATGGGAAAATTTCTTGCAGCGCATTGGGCGGCAAGTGCGGGATCGGGATCGTAGGCGATCACATCAAAGCCCTTGGCTGCAGTGGCCAGGCTGTAATTCAGCCCAAGATGAGAGAGTCCGATGAAGCCGATCATGGGTCAGGCTTTAATAGTGGTGGCGCAATCGCGAGCGAGACCATCGCGCCAGTTTGTAAATTGAAATCCAGGGAATGCCGTGAGTGCGGCAGAGGGTGCGAAAGGCCGGTATCCATCGTGTGGCATGGAGCCGGATCGCGGTGAGCCCTTGATCGTTACGCGAGTTGAAAATTGCGCGGCACAAAATTCGGCGAGTTCGCGGAATGAAACCACATCGCCAGACGTGGCGTTGACGATGCCCGTGCTGCGGTGTTGCACCATGCGCAGCGCGAGTTCGGCGATATCTTCAACCGCGACGTGATCGCGGCGTTCCTCGCCTTCGCCAAAGAGAACGATCTCATTTCCCTCGGCGGCAAGGCGGCGGAAGCGGTTGGGGCCATAACCGTTGTGTGGATCATCGAGACCGTAAACGAGAGTGGGGCGAATGATTGCTAGCGGCCCGGCGAAAGCGGAACGCAGCATCACTTCACGGCCGAGATGCATGATTCCATGCAGGCTGCCGGGCTCAGCGCAGGAGGTTTCGCTGATCGGTCCGTCGCTGTCTTTATAGACTGCGTCGGAGCTGACGTAGATGACATGGCTCACCGGCTGTCGCTGGAGTGCTGTGCAGACGGTCTCGGCCATGCGGAGATTTTCAATCAGCATGGCCGGGCTCTTCACGGGTGCCTTCGCAGAGACGAAGATCAGGGTGTCCGAAGGCTTGAGCGTCGCGGATAGTTGGTCTGTCGCATTGGGCGTGAGCAGATCGAAAGCCGGTCGCCCGAGCGCGAGTGTAGATATGTATTCTTTTTCCAACCGACGGCAGATGGCTCCGCCGATGAAGCCATTAGCCCCGAGCACAACGGTGCGAGTTGGATTGCACGCGATTGAGTGAAGATGCTTCAGCATGGGCGCGTCAGTTGGTGGGAATCCCAGAATCAAACTTCAAGTGCTCAAAGGCATTGCTGATCCAGAGGTCATTCGGGAGGTTGGATCCGCCAGTGGAGCATAATTGCAGGAAGTGGTCGAACTCAAGTTTCCATGTGGGATCGGGCTGATCCAATACCTCGACTGTTTCGGAAGGCCGTCCGCTGGGCAGCACACGCGTGCGCACAGTCAGTGTGCTGGGCCCCCATTTGCAGAGGCAGTTGATGTGCGCGCTGCCGAGCTCGCCGTAAACATCGAGCCCGAAGGTGTTGCGCCAGGAAAGTAGCGTAGCCTCCATCTCCAGAACCATGCTGCCGCGAAAGCCGAAGAGCACATGATCCGGGGCATTGTTCTCGAAACGGTCCACGCTCCAAAGTTCGCCATGGCTCTCGTGCGGGCCAAAAAGAAAATGGGCCATGTCGAGCATGTGCGAACCGAGGTCAACGATGACGCCGGAGCCATTGTCGCGCCAGAGCGAGTTGCGCACATCGCGCGCGGTGCCGTTGCCGTAGAAAAATTTTGTGAGATAGATTTTCCCGAGATCGCCGGTGTCGAGAATTTGTTTCAGCTTCGCGATGTGCGGCTCAAAGCGGTGGTTGTAAGCGGTATAACAGGCCGCGTGGTTGGATCGGGAAAGATCGATCAGTTCACCAATCTCCGCGGCCGAGCCCAGTATGGGTTTTTCTACCAGGACATGCTTTCCATGGGCGAGTAAGTAACGCAGGATCGGTAGTTTATTTTGGTCGGGCACGCAAACGCAAGCCGCGTCATACGAGCCGGGCGGCACGTCCTCGATCTTCTGGAAATCAACCCTTGCGGCGACGGGATCCACGACGGCCACGACCTGCTCGCCAGCCACGGCGCGTCGCTTCCGGCCCTGCACTCCCAAGCCGATGATCACGATTCTCATTCAAAGCGGGAGCGCTTTTCCAGCGCGTTGATTTTTTTTAGGACATCCTCCGGCGCGACGGGGTTATTGCCATCGTGCTCGCAGGCGACAGCGGCGGCGATCGCACCCAGGATGGAGCCGAGGACGTTGGACTTCGTTGCAGCCATGGTAAGCGTTGCGTAGGAAAGCATGGCATCACCCGCGCCCACGGCGTCCACCACCTTGTCGGCGAAAGTATCCACCGTAAAGAATGAGCGCACGTTAGGATCGGGCGCGCGATAGATGATCATGCCGCGTTCACCAAGTTTCAAAATAAGCACCTTGCAGCCGGCCTTCTTGTAGAGTTCAAGCGCCAGTGGGCGGATCGTTGAATCCTGATCGCCCAAGGCAAAACGAGCCTCGCGCTCGTTTGGTGTGATGAGGTCGAAATTCTGGAACTCGAGGATGTTGCCCCAACGATTGGAGACCTGGCTGTCGGCCACCCGCATGGTGCCGGCAGGTGCGGCCGCAGCGAGTTGCGGGATGGTGAACTTGTTGAAAATGCCGTGGCGGAAATCGCTGAAGACTACCGCGTCCACCGGGTGCGACGCCAGTTGAGTCTTCAATGTCTCAACGGCTTTTTCCGAAATGGGACGGTTGTCGAGCTTGTCCACTTTCAGCATCCGATAGCCGTTGGTGATGAAAGCGTTTTTCTGTGTCGTGGGCCGGGTGGGATCGATGATCGCGTGACATTCGACTCCGGCTGCCGCGAGGTCCTTGAGCACAAAATTCATCAGCGGATCGTCGCCCAGAACTGTGGAGAAAACCACTTCCGCTCCAGCTTTGCGCAGGTGCATGGCCACCACGGCAGCGCCGCCGGAAAAATCCACCTGGCGCTCATATTTCACACTGAAGGTGGGCGTCTTGGCCGTGCCGCCGATGAGCGAGCAGTAAGTGTAGGAATCCACGATGGTATCGCCCACGACGTGAACCTTGATTCCCTGGAGTTTCGTGAGCGCGGTGCGCAGATCATTGAATTCGAGTCTTTCAGAGTGAAGCAGCGCGAGCAGCTTCTCCATCGAGAGGTTCGGCGGCGTGGTCTCGATGATGGCGGAGGAGGAAAGCACCAAATCGCCGGGTGTGAAAAGAATCTGGCCGCCGTAGCTGTCCACGGCGACCATTTCCTCGCGCGTCTTGGGGTGGATGCCTTCGGCGGAGTATTCGTAACCTTTGGCAAAAAAATCAGGCTGGATAAATTTGAGATTTTCGATGGGCGTCGCGTTGTCGTCGATAATGACGTAATCCACGCACTCGAGCGCGGCGAGATTCATGGCGCGCAGGTCTTGCGGCACGAAGGGGCGGAAGCTGGCTTTGTTGATGTGGGCGTCGGAGGTGAGACTGGCGACAAGGATGTCGGCCTTGTCGCTGGCATACATGAGATGCCGGATGTGGCCGGGGTGAACGAGATCGAAAGTGCCGTGGCACAGGATCACTTTTTTCTCGCGCGGCATGGGCCCGATGGCCTCGCGAAGCTGTTCGCGCGTTTTGATCTTGCGACGGAAACCGTCGTTTTTGGTGTCAGAGCTCATGTCGATTTTCCAGCCAGAAATGAGAACCAAGTTTTTGTCGCTTGTTCGATGGAAGCGGCGTCCCACACGGGTGCCTGCCTCCAGTATTCGATGTTTTTCAGCATCTCCGCAACGCCTTCTTCAAAGGTGACGTCTTGTTTCCAGCCGAGATGTTCTGTGATTTTTGTGATGTCGGCCCAGGTGCAGTCGGGTTCGCCGGGCCGCTTTGGCAAGTGGATCAGCGGGCCGCCGAGCAACTCGACCAGACGGTTGACCGGCTGGGGATTTCCCGCACCGAGATTGTAAATTTCATTCACGCGATCCGTGGTAGCAGCGAGATAAAAAGCGCGCGCGATGTCGGTGACATAAAGGAAGTCGCGCCGCTGAGTGCCATCGCCTACGACGGTGAATGGTCTTCCGGCGAGCTTTTGTGCGAGGAAAACGCCGAAGACCGCGCCATAAGCCCCGGAGGTTTTGGAACGGGTGCCGTAGGCGTTAAAAATGCGGATGGAGTTGACGGGGAGCCGGTAAACATTTCCCCAATGCAACACGGCTTCCTCGCCCATGTATTTGCTCAATGCGTAAGGATACTCGGTGGAGATTGACGCGGTTTCGGCGGTGGGGACTTGGGCCAATCCGTAGCAGGACGAGGATGCGGCATAGACTAGTTTATTCACGCGGGCGTGGCGCGCGGCTTCCAGCACTTTCACGGTGCCCATGACATTGGTGGAGAGATAATCCACGGGACGGTCGATCGAAGGCACGATGTCGCCGATGCCAGCAAAATGGAAAACATGGTCCGCACCGGTGAATAGCGAATCATCCGCGGGCAGATCACGAATGTCGCGAGTATCTACCACCAGATTTTTACTGTCTTTGCAATGTGCCAGATTATCGAGCCGGCCGCCGACGAGGTTGTCGATCACATGGACACGGTAACCTTCATCGAGCAGCAAATCCACCATGTGGCTACCGATGAAACCGGCGCCGCCTGTCACCACCGCCAGTTTTTGTGCGTTCATTTTAGGCCGAGTTTTTTCACGGTCTTGACGTTGATGAAAGATTCATGGCTCAAGGTGTCGCTGGAGAATTTGCCCGCCTTGAACGCGCGGCAGAGGTCGCGCGCGGCGTCTTCAATGTTGCGCTTTGGTTCCCAGCCGAGTTTTTCGGCGATCTTTCGCGAGGTGATGCGGTAGGAGCGCGGGTCGTTCGATGTGGTGCGCTCAATGCGGATGGGCTTTTTCTCTGGGAACTCTTCTTCCACGATTTTCTTCGCGATCTCCGCCAGTTCGTTCACGGTCTGGTTTTGGTAGCCTGCGTTGAAGATTTCTCCCGCGATTTTTTCTGCCGGGAGGGAAAGCAGTTCGACATAAAGTTCGCATACGTCGTCAATGTGGATGTTTGGTCGCTGCTGGTCGCCGCCGAAGACGGTGATGAGGCCGCGATGATAGGCGTGATTGGTGAGGATGTTTACCGTGAGATCAAAACGCATCCGAGGCGAGTAGCCGCAGACGGTGGCAGGCCGGATGGTCACGCAGACGAAGTCCGGCGACTGGTGCTTGAAGAGCAGGGGCTCGCACATGCCCTTGTATTTGTTGTAGTCAGTGAGCGGGACGAGGGGATGCTCCTCGGTCACTTCCGGCGAGTCGCTGACGCCGTAAACCGAGCTGCTGGAGACATAGACGAAGCGCTTCACGCCCGCCTTCTTACTGGCAATGACCATCGGCTCGAAGCATTCGAAATTAATCGTGCGGCTGAGCGACGGATCGAGATCGAAACTTGGATCGTTCGAGATGCAGGCCATGTGGATGACGAAGTCACATCCGGAGACTGCACGTGAATAGGTTTCGGTGTTCCGGATGTCGCCGATGATGACCGTGAGTTTTGGATGCGATGGCAGGCCTGCGGAACCGAACAGCATCAGATCGTAAACAACGACGGCGTAACCGGCCTCAAGGAGTTTGGGAACAAGAACGCAGCCTTTGTATCCGGCGCCGCCAGTGACGAGAACATTTTTCATGTAGAGTGATTTTGGTTCGGCGGGGCATTCAATAAATGGATCGAAACCGTGCCGGTAAATGCAGTCGCGAGTCTGGCATGATCGCTGGAATTATCAATGCTATTTGCGCAGGCTTGCAATCGTCCATTGATTCGCTGACTATTAGATTCCAAATCAATATCATGAGCTACGCGGAACAACACCTTCGTGAAACTATTGAGATCGTGCAAAAACTCGATACTGCCTTGCTGGAGAAGATGGTCGCGGCCCTGGTGACGTTGCGAGCACGGGGCGGACGCTTGTTCGTTCTTGGCGTGGGTGGAAGCGCGGCCAACGCTTCACATGCCGTGAATGATTTTCGCAAGATCACCGGTCTCGAAGCCTATGCGCCGACGGACAATGTTTCCGAATTGACCGCGCGAACGAACGATGAGGGCTGGGCTTCCGTGTTTGTGGAATGGCTCCGGGGAAGCCGCTTGCGCGACCAAGACGGAGTGCTGGTGCTGTCGGTGGGCGGCGGCAATCTGGAAAAAAATGTCAGTCCAAATCTGGTTTCCGCTCTTCAGTTTGCCAAGGAAACAGGCGCGAGCATCCTCGGCATCACTGGGCGCGACGGCGGCTACACCGCGCAGGTCGCCGATGTCTGTGTCATCATCCCGACGGTCAATCCCGCCAATGTCACGCCGCACTCCGAAGCTTTCCAGGCTGTGGTCTGGCATCTTTTGGTTTCGCATCCTGCACTGAAAATCCAGCAAACGAAATGGGAAAGCGTGAAATGAAGCGCGCGGTTTTTTTGGATCGCGATGGCGTGCTGAACCGCGCCATGGTGCGGGACAGCAAACCATATCCGCCAGCGACTCTGGCTGAATTTGAACTGCTGCCAGGTGTGGTTGAAGGATGCCGCCAGTTGAAGGAGGCGGGGTTTCTACTGGTGGTGGCCACCAATCAACCGGACGTCGGACGCGGGACGCAGAAGCGGGAAGTGGTGGAGGCGATGCACGGAGAACTGCTTCGCTGGCTGCCGCTCGATGGGATTGAAGTCAGTTACGATGGAGGCACCGAGCCGTCCGAGTTTCTCAAGCCCGCGCCCGGGATGTTGCTGCGCGCGGCGGCAGAGTGGGGGATTGATCTGGCGAAAAGTTTCATGATCGGCGATCGCTGGCGCGATGTGGATTGCGGTCGTCGCGCCGGGTGCACCACGATCTTCATTGATTTCGCTTATCGTGAAGAACTGCGCGAGCGGCCGGATTTTACAGTTGGCAATTTTTCCGAGGCTGTTAGTCTCATTTTATTGAATTTTCCCACCCGGACATGAAATCACTAGCTGCGCTCAGGATAAAAATTTTCGCCGATGGCGCTGAGAAGAAGGGGATCATTGATCTTTATCATGACCCGCTCATCAAGGGGCTGACGACCAATCCGACCCTGATGCGCAAGGCCGGCATTAGTGATTACGAGGCGTTCTCCAGAGACATTCTGGAAACGGTCACCGAAAAGCCAATCTCGCTGGAGGTTTTTTCCGATGACTTTTCTGAAATGCGCCGACAGGCGGTCAAGATCAGCGGGTGGCAGTCAAATGTCTATGTCAAGATTCCAATCACCAACACACGCAGCGAGTCTTCGCTGCAGTTGATCCGGGAGCTGGTGCAGGAGGGCGTGAAGGTCAATGTCACAGCCATCCTCACGGTGGAGCAAGTGCGCGGCGTTGCCGGAGTGCTGAGCCGTGACGTGCCTTCCGTAGTTTCGGTTTTCGCCGGGAGGATTGCCGATACCGGACGCAATCCGGTGCCGACGATGGTGAGCAATCTGGAAATCTTGCGTGATAATCCTACTGTAGAATTGTTGTGGGCAAGCTGCCGCGAAGTTCTGAACATCGTCCAGGCGGATGCATGCGGTGCGCACATCATCACGGTGACTCATGACATCTTGAAAAAAGCCATCAAGCTTTGGGCTTCCGACCTCGATGCGCTCTCGCTGGACACTGTAAATATGTTTTATCAGGATGCACAAGCCGCAGGCTATAGAATTTGAGGAGATGTTCGTGAGTTTTCTTATTTGGCTCGACGGATCGCCATGGCGATTCTGGACTCTTTGTGGAATCGTTTACACTTTTGTGCTCATTCTCTGTTTTATTTTGCACTCGGATGGGAGCTCTCCTCGACTTCAGAAAGAATGGTGGTGGAAACGACTTCAAAGTGATGCCGTCTTCATATCGGCGCTGGCAGTAATGCTTTTCACCTTCCGCTGGCCGGTATTCTTTTTTCCTCACCAACTGAACCCTGACGAATCCGGCCTCATTGGTCAGACCCTGACCTTGCGCCATGATCCGATGTTTTGGCGGTCAGTCACCTCAGGCACATCCGGTCCGCTCAATCTCTACCCTCGCTTGTTACCGGGCTTGATTGGCATGTCTGACACGTTTTTCAACTCACGGGTGATGGCGTTGTCCATTGTCATCGGAAGTCTGGCGGTTTTTTACATTACATGCCGCAGATTTGTCTCCTCAACTTTCGCAAGGCTGGTAACCCTGGCTCCGGCTACATTTTTCGCCCTGACGACTAACGGGGATTTCACCCATTACAGCGGCGAGCATATACCGATGTTGCTTGTTGTGATCGCCTCGTATCTTGCCCTTCGGCTGTCCGATTCAGTCAAAAGGACGTCGGAATTGTCTTTTGTTGCGGGATGTGTATTAGGTGCGCTGCCTTTTGCGAAACTTCAGGCCAGCGTGCTCGGCGTTAGTATCGCAATTTTATGTTATGTTTTCCTTCTGGGTCGGAAGGAATCATGGAGGCAACGAAGACTGCGATGTGTTTGGTTGACGCTTGGCGGGGGCACCGTTCCTGCAATCATGGTGCTCTTAGCGATTGTGAGCGGCAGCTTTGAGCATTTCTGGCAATCGTATATAATCATGAACCTTGGGTACACCGCCAACGGAGGCTCATGGGCGCAAATCATCTGCACGGTTCCAAGCCTCATGGCCCATATGCCGGATTTTTTTGCTTATATTCTGGGAATGATCGTTGCGGGTATGATGGGACTGGTTTTGATCACGATTAACGGTCGCTGGCGGAACCTCAGCGCTGCCGAGTGCCGTTTACTGACCTTTTCATCGTTGGTCACGGCTGTCTCCATTTTCACCGCGCTGGCACCAGGGCGGCCTTTCCCGCATTATTTTTTATTCATTGTGCTGCCGCTTGCAGGATGGGCGTTCGCCATATTTAGCGTTTTGCTGAAGGAATCAACCGGGGAACCCCGGTCGCGTGAGGTCACGCAGCTGATCTTTACTACCTGGTGCACCGTCGCACTGGTAGTCCAGTGCAGTGCATATTTGGTTTCGAAACAGCCGCTGAACTTACGAGGTCACGTCGGGGAGTTTGTGAATACTCCGCGCAGCGAAGTGGCTGAGGCGATTCTGCGGCACACCTCGCCTGGCCAGCCCTTGGGCCTCTGGGGATGGATGCACGAATTCCATGTCGAAACCGGCACGCGACGGGCGACAAGTGACATGGTCTTGGAATACCTCTGGAACACCAATGCCTCGGGGCGCCAGGTATCGAGCTGGCGGGAACTGGTTCCTGTTTATTTTCAGAACCTTTACGTGGAAGATTTCAAGCGCTCAAAGCCGCCCGTTTTCGTCGATGCCGTGGCGCCGGGTTCTTTTATCTTTACAGACCACCGGATGTTCGGCTACGAAACTTTCCCTGCGCTTGCGACTTATGTGGATGAGAACTACCACCTCGTGCACGAGATTCGCGGCATCCGTATATTCGTCAGGAATGACTCTCTTGGTGCCGACTAAAATGGAACAGGTGATTCCCGGGCTGGTTTCGTAGGAAAGGCGACGGTCTCATCGGAACGTATTTTGAATCAAACGGACGTTGATGCGGAGATGCACAACAAACTGGGCCTGGCACTTTCCAAAGAGGGGCGGACAGATGATGCGATTGCACGTTTTCAGAGAGCTGTGGAACTCATGCCTTGCCATGCCGAGGCCTGGCAAAATCTCGGAGCGGCCTTTCTTCGGAAAGGACTAATTGAGAAAGCAGTGACGAGTTACCGGAGTGCCGCAGAATTGCAGCCCGGGGATGCTGGAGCCCAATCCAGCTTGGGGGATGCGCTGCTTCAAGCCGGTTGGGTCGAGGAGGCCATGAACCACTACCAAAGCGCGCTGAACATTGACTCAAACAAGATATCTTCGCTCAACAATCTGGCATGGATTCTGGCTTCACGCGGAGATGCGCTGGTGCGAAACGGAGTGAAGGCAGTTGAACTGGCTGGTCGTGCCAGCAAACTGGAGGGGGGGCGATAACGCAGTGATTCTAAACACACTCGCGGCGGCCTACAGCGAAGCCGGGCGGTATGCTGAGGCTTTGGAAGCATCGCAACGGGCGCTGAACCTGGCAACGGCGGGCGGAAATGAAGCGCTGGCTCAGATTATTCGTGAAGCGCGCGTCTGTTATTCTGCTGGCCGACCCTTTCACAATGTGTCCGTTGCAACCATTCGCACGGCAGTGGTATCACCTTGAACAGAATTGGAAGATGGACGGGAAAAATATTCCCGTCTGCTAGGTCAACGCCTTTGCCGTGACTGAATGCCGCAGGGTAAAATACCACTATTGAATTATGCGAGCTTCCACGGCCCGCGATAGTCTCGACCGAGTAGTTTCGATGCCTCATCGTCACCGATGATGATTTCCTTTTCCGGATCCCATTTCAGGGTTCGGTTCGTCATCAGCGAAATCAGCGCGAGATGGCCTGGGATGGCGCTGTGATGTCCGGTTTCTACTGGGGTGATAGTCGGCTTGCGTGACTTGATGCAGTCGAGGAAATTGCGAAAGTGACTGCGGGTTTCGTAGAGGCGCGTCTTGATGATGTCATCTCCGAGTTTTGGCGCACGGAAGGTTTCCACTACCTTGTCGCCACGACGGGTTTTGATTGCCTCTTTCAATTCCGGTTTGGAGCAGTCAAAGCCGCCGCGGTCCACCCAGACCCAGCCGTCGGTGCCGATCCACTTGGTGCCCATTTTGATTTCCTTGTCGCTGTTCCGAATAGTCATCTTGATGCCGTTTGCGTAGGTGGCTTCGGCGTGATACGTCGTTGCCGTGTTCCAGACTGCGCTCCTCGGCGGGAACTCTGCGGAGATGGGTTTCATTTCGACCGGGCCGGTGTTGTCACAGTCCATGCCCCAGTGGGCGATGTCGCAGTGGTGGCCGATCCAGTCGAGAAGCTGACCGCCGCCGATGTTGTAGTCCCAGCGCCAGTTCTTGTGCACGCGGGCTTCGATGTAGTCCTGCATGGTCGCCGGTCCAATCCATGTTTCATAATCAAGTTCGGCTGGGGGCGGGGTGACCTGCGTCTTGTCCTTGGTGCGGGCAAAATCGTTGTGGCCCGTGGGCAGCCCGATCTGCACTTCCTTGAGGGTGCCGATCAGGCCGTTGCGCACGATCTCGGCCGCGATGCGGAAGCTATCCACCGAGCGCTGCCAGCTCCCGGTCTGCCAGATGCGCTGGTATTTCTGCACGGCTTTCACGATCGCCTGCTGTTCCACGATGGTGCGGGCCAGGGGTTTCTCGCCGTAGACATCCTTGCCATTCTTGAGCGCCTCGGTGGAAACCAATGCGTGCCAGTTGTCCGGCACCGCGATCATGACCGCGTCAATGTCCTTGCGGGCCATGAGCTCGCGGTAATCGCTGTAGGCTTTGCAGTCGTTGTTCTGGTAATGCCCGTTGATTTTCTTCAGCGCGGCACCGAGGTGATTCTTGTCGAGATCGCAGGCGGCGACCACTTGGCAGTCAGCCTCGGCAAGAAAAGAGTTGGTGTTGCCCGGTCCCTGCATGCCCCAGCCAACGGCGCCGAGCGCGATGCGATTGCTCGGAGCGTTCTGGCCGAAGATGCTGGACGGCACAATGGTGGGGAAGCCGAAGGACAAGGCGGCTGTGGCACTAGTTTGCAGAAATCGCCGGCGGGAAGAGATAGGAATGCGTTTCATGGAGTGCATGATGACGCAATGGTTGTGAATTTCCAATTGAAATCTGTTATCTAGCAACAATTTATCTTGCGAATTGTCTCACTTCAAAGAATGGAAAGTAACACATGATGATGAATCAAATCCGGACGCTTTGTGCATTGCTGTTTCTCACCCTTGGCGGCATGGGGGCGTGGGTTTGGAAGCTGAATGAGAAACATGCGTTCGTGGAAGGGGAGCTTCGAAAAGCCGAGACATCGAAGGCGATTGCACTGGCTCTGAAAGAAAAAGACTATGATGAGGCGCGCGCCGCTAATGATGCGAAACATCAGGAAGACTTTCGGAAGCTCAATGCGGAATATGCATCCAAGCTCGATGATCTCCGCAAGAGGGAGCGGGTAAAGCTGGCGCAAGCCTACGAGCAGTTCAGCGGCATTCTTGACGGCGACAAGAAAACGCTCGAATACATCAACGTCATCGAGCAGAAAGTGAAGAGCGGAGCAGCCATTTCAAGAGATGAGGCTGAAAAGCTCGCAGTCATCGCCACCGGGCTGACTTATTTGCAGAAGCAATACGCCAAGCCCTTCGAGGAGTTCGGTGAGCTCGAGGCTTACCTGCAGAAGCGCGCCACCACCCAGATCGAGACACCCAACATGCACAACTCTTTCTGGAAGCGGATGTTTAGCCGTGAGTTCAGAGAAAAGGAACGTGAGTTCTACCGGACCGAAGGCGAGCGCCGCGGTTTTCAGGATGCTCAGAGCAGGTTCTCAGAAGCTTATGCGGCTGCGCAGAAGCGCATGGCCGGGGTAAACTTGGAAATGGACAAGACCATCGCCAAGCTCAGTGATGTCATCGAGGATAAGCAGACTAATACGCTTGATCTCACCGATTTTTTTAATCAGGCGCGCAAAGCTCTGAACGCCCATCAGAAGCTGCTGGAGTTTGAACCGGAGCCCGCGAGGCCGCTGATCGAAAGTGTGAGGCCATAGAGGCCGTGAGTCAGTGGGGAATACACTGGTGAGGTGGATGTACATTTTTCCGGCTATTCTTGCCACTTGCTAGAATGAACTCGGCAGTTTGGATAGGATTAAACGTGTGGTGAAATCACTGGGCGTGGTGAGCCACTATGCCGGCAGGGTCTTGTGAGAGCCGTCGCAGAAGGCGCCGTTCTTTGAGTGCTTGCACTGGCAGAGCCAGACTTTTTTCTTCTCGGTCAGGGTGATTTTCTGCGGACCCATGCCCGTGCCCTTGTGGGAGCCGTCACACATGGGTTGATGGCCGGAAAGACCGCAGGCGCACCACCAGTGGTCACCGGCTTCAAGTTCGATTCCTACGGGTTCACGGGCAGCGATTTTTGGGAGAGAGGACATGGTGGGAGGTGTAGTGAAAAGTAAAACGTTGGTTGAGTCTGTCAGGATGCAGGGAGTTTGGCAATCGCAGAAACCAGACCCGGACCGCGATACACCAAACCGGTATAAACTTGCACTAGGGATGCTCCGGTATTCAGTTTTGCCTGTGCATCGTCTGCGCTCAGGATGCCGCCGACTCCGATGATCGGTATCGTCCTCGGGAGCAACTGATGAAAAGCGGCGATTACTTCCATCGAGCGCTGGGTTAGTGGCGCGCCGCTTAATCCGCCAGCTTCATTCGCGAGCGAATGCGTCTTCACCGCGTCGCGCGAGAGCGTGGTGTTGGTGGCGATCACGCCGTCGAGTTGCAGTTCCGCGAAGACACGCGCCAGCATCTCGATCTGCGCGGCATCAAGGTCTGGCGCGATCTTGACGAGCAGTGGCACTCGCTTCCCACGCTGCGTCGCCAACCTGCCCTGTTCTTCTTTAAGCGTGCTGATGAGCCGTCGAATGGGTTCCTCTGCCTGAAGATCACGTAATCCCTTTGTGTTGGGCGAGGAAATGTTCACTGCGATGTAGTCGGCCACGTGATACGCGGCGCGGAGACATTTCACGTAGTCGTCTGTAGCGTTCTCGTTCGGGGTGTCGAAGTTTTTGCCAATGTTCACACCCACGATGCCGCCAGTGCTGCGCTTCTCCAGTCGCGCGACTGCGGCGTCGATTCCCGGATTATTGAAGCCCATGCGATTGATGATCGCGTCATTCTCGATGAGGCGGAACAGTCGCGGCGTAGGATTTCCCGGCTGCGGGCGCGGCGTCAGCGTGCCAACCTCGACATGACCAAATCCGCAGGCCAGCCACGCATCCACTGCCGAGGCTGACTTGTCCATGCCAGCGGCGAGGCCCACGCAGTTTGGGAATTTCAAACCTAGCAATTTGACTTCTGACTTCTGACCTCTGACCACTGATTTCTGACTTCCAAGCATTCCCAAGCCATGGACCGCGCGCAAGAGTTTCACCGTCCATTCATGCGCAGTTTCCGCGTCCAGCTTGAACAGGAGCGGGCGGAGAAGGGGATAGAGCGAATGGATCAGCGGCATCGTCACGATGCTCAAAGCTCAGTTGCCCGCATTGAGCAAGCGGAACGTGACGCGCACGCGGATGGTGATGGGAATGGAGCCGGGGGAGAGAATGCCGAAATTCTCTCCTTGTGGTGCTGCGCGCTCGGCTCCTATGTTTATATTGGCGGTGCTGTTGGCCATCCCGCCAGAGCCCGCTCTGAAGATCAGGCCCTCCTCAATGGCCAGAGGCTCTCCCACCTTTGAACCAAGCACTTCAGCCATAGCGGCGGCCTTCTCCCGGGCCATCTGCAGCGCGACTTTTCGCGTCTCTTTGTTCAACTCAATCCGCTTGGAGTGATCGAGGGACACGTCCGCTACGGAAACGCCGCTCAGGTTAGCTAGCGCGGTCCAGAGCTGCTGGTATTTCCCAAGATCTTCCAATTTGAACGAGACATTCGTCTGCGCCTGGTAGCCTTCCTTGACCCACTCGTCGCGGCGATACACCCGGTTCTCTGAGAACTCCATCCTCGCGGTCTGAACGTCCTTGTCCGGCACGCCGCTGATCTTCAGAAGATCGAGGAGGGCGGTGACCTTTTTGCCGTGCTGGTCGGCCACCTTTGGAAGTTCCAAGCCGGTGTTCTTCACCTCGAGAGACCAATGCAGGCGGTCCGGCACGACCTCTTTCACGGCAGTGCCGTTCACGGTGATGTGTGGCGTGCTGAGCGCGTCAGCCTCAGCTGGCGCGTTCCCGCAGAACAGGCCTGCGGCGGCAACATGAATCAGGAGGTTTATTTTTTTCATGCCGTCACTACATCCGAGCGGCACGCAAGCGTCAACCGGGCATTTGTAAGCAGATTGTCAGGCCCGGGCCAGATCACTCCCGTTTCAGGGTCGATGCTTCATCCGGGATTTTGACCGTCGGCTCTCCCTTCAGGAGACCGAGTGAGGTGAGAAATTCATCCGCCTTCTTTAACGTGACTTGAGTCCACGGCGGGCGATTGAAGAAACCGTGCGACTGATCTACGCCAGTCCATAGCTCCGCGCGCAAACCGAGAGGCTTCGCCTTTGCCAGATACTGCTCCGCGCCGACCTTGAGCTTGTCCGCCGTGCCGAAGAAGATGATCGCAGGCGGAGTTTTCGCATTGATGAAGCGGTTGGGCGTGATGGCTTGGGCCCTTGCCAAGTCGTCACCGATCAGACTCCTTGCCTCGGCGAGTTCATCAATGTTCAGCGCTGGGTTGAAGAGCACCATTGCGTTCGGTTTGGCGGAGATGCTTTTGTCGTCAGTCTCCGCATCGAAGGCATCGATCAAGGCCGTGCAGGCTGCAAGGTGTCCGCCCGCGGAACCACCGGAGGCGACAACCTTGTCACCATCAATGCCCAGTTCGTTCGAATGTTGCCGCAGCCAGCGCACGGCACTCTTCGCGTCCTCCACGCACTTATCGGGCTTCGTGTGATGAATGGACTCAATGCGGTAGTCTGCGCTCGCCGCCACCATGCCGCGCGATGCAAAGTAGTCACTTTGCGCGACGAACTGCGTGAAGCTGCCGGTTTTCCATCCACCGCCGAAGAAGAACACAATGACCGGGCGCTTGTCCGTTGGCTTCCAGTCCACCGGGAGTGAGAAATGCAGGCTCAGTTTTCCCTGTGGTGTCTTCTTGTAAATGCGATCCTCGTGCTTCACCGCCACTTCTGTCAACTTGAGCGGTGGTCTCCCATTCCGGCCTTTTTCGGCTTGGGCGAAAGTATTCGCCGATAGCAGCGAAATGAGGAGACAAATTGATAGGTTTTTCATGCTGTAAATAACGAACCCAGGCGGATGATCTTGCGGAAATTTCCAGGCGCATTTTACTCTCGATATTTGAGCAGATTCATTTAGGGCTTGGAACACAAACCGGAAACCCCTTGCGCTGATCATCATTCTGATTCAGAGACAACGCTCTTTCACTTCAACAGCATGTCCACAACCACCCTCCCAGCCGTCCGCCCATCTGAACTTGGTCAGCCGATTTACGTCGGTTCCGTGCAGCACCTTTACGCCGTGCCGGGCCGCGACGACCTGATGGTCTGCGAGACGACAAATGCCGGCAGCGTGTTCGATGTCGGCAGCATCTTCGACATCCCCGGCAGCGATGTGAGTCGCGCGACTTTCCGTCACGCGCTCTACACGCGCATGGGCAAGCCTGAGACCTGGGTGAAAGTGCGTGACGCCATTGTCGCGGCGGCGCAAGGGAGCGCGGACACTTCTGTCCGCAATTTCTTGGAAGATCTTCAGCGCGGCGTCTTGGAAACCATGCTCCGCGATGGCGCTCGCACGCATCATATTGGGATGCTCGACGCGCAGAGCGGCGAGATCTGCACCAGCGGCGCACCGAAGAATCCAAGCACGTTCAACGTCGTGCGCCGCTTCCCCGTGATGAAGCCGGTGCAGAAGCAATTTCTCGGCGGCTTCGTGTATGACTACGCGATGTTTCCGCAGGCGGCGACCTACGTCATCCCGCTGGAATACATCGTGCGTTTCGGCATCACGGGTGGTTCTTCAGTGCTGAACAAATACAGCAGCCTGACCGACTCCGGCAAGAAGGCCTATGAAGCTGAACTCGGTCTCACACAGGCGATGCAGGCCTGGCAATTCCTGCCGCGTCCGATTTTCGATCTCACCAGCAAGCACGAACCGGAAGACCGCAACGTGAGTAAACAGGAAGCGCTGCTCATGAGTGGGCTCGAGGGCGAGGCGTTCATCAGCACCGTGAAGATGACCCTCCTCGGCGCCTGGGCTGTGCGGCAGTTGCTCGATGAGATCGGCCTGCTGCTTTGGGACATCAAATGGGAGCTCGCCGTGGACAACGGCGAATTCTTTTACGTGGACACGATAGACACCGATAGCTTCCGCGCCACCAGCTTCCTCGAGACCGACGGCAAGAAAATCGTGCTGCACTACAACAAGCAGGCCATGCGCGACTATTACAAGATCGTGCATGCCGACTGGTTCGCGGGCGTGAACGACGCAAAGAAAGTAGCGCAAAAATCCGGCACACCCTTCAAGCAAATACTCAAGGAGGGTCAGGCCGCGGGCAGATGGCCGAATACACCCGTGGTGAACGACGAGTTCCTCGCGCTACAGGCTAAAAAGATGGACCTCATCCGGCAGCACGTTCTTGGTGAAACTCCCGCCGACAAAGTTAAATCCGGACTTGCCGAAGTTGGCGCTGCAGAAGTGGAGTTCTACAAGAAGCGCGGGCTCTTCGCGGAATACGCGAAGACGAACGGCATCTGATGGCTGCGACGTTCTCATTTCCCGACCAACTCGAAACGGATCGCCTTATCATCCGTCCTGTCGCACTCGACGATGGTTTGATGCTGAATCAAGCCGTGCGCGAATCATTTGCCGAGTTGCACCTCTGGATGCCTTGGGCGGATAAAGTGCCGACCATCGCGGACAGTGTAGAAGTGTGCCGCAGCATGAGAGTAAAATGGCTGCTACGTGAGGAGTTGATGCTGGTCTATATTGACAAACAATCTGGTGAGCTCATCGGCTGCGGTGGATTCCATCACATTATCTGGAGTGTTCCGGCGCTGGAAACGGGCTACTGGTGCCGCACGAAGTTTACCGGACAGGGCTTAATCACGGAGGCGGTGAGAGAGCTCACGCGTTTTGTGTTTGATATCTGGCATGTGTCACGCCTTGCCATCACCTGCGACGAGCTCAACGAGCGCAGTTGGAGGGTGGCGGAGCGGGCTGGATTCGAGCTTGAGGGTGTGCTGCACTATGACCAGCTTGATCGCTCGGGTCGGCCGCGAGTCTCCCGGATCTATGCCCGGGCCTGAGATTCGACCGGAATTTGATCATCCTGCGGCTTGCCATTTTCCCAGAGCGCGGCATGTCTGGACTTCCATTTCGCACCGCCTTGACCACCACTTACGAAATCTCCAACAAGTTCGACACCGAGGGTGACGCCCAGTCGCTTCTCTATGAGCCACCGGCCAGTCCGCTGCGTTTCCGGAAAACGATGCGCTACATCTTTGACTGCGAGGGTGATGCCAAAGCGCTTGATGCCTTCGTTCATGAGGTGCTGGTGGATCGTATCAGCCAGACCGCGCATCAAGACGCGAAGCCGCTCTGGGATGGCACAGCTTTTATTCTCGACTACGGCATGAAGGGCGGTGCGCTCGATTTGGAAAAGGAAGCGATCCTCGGCTACTATCGCACGTTGAAAGCGCCCGCCTTCAAACTGAACAAGCTCACGCTGAAGACGCGCATCTATGTCTTCGGGGAAGGTGCAGATTCTGATGTGTTTGTGAAGGATATTGTAAACCCTGCGATCCAGAATTCCGAATTGATCCATGCCTGATTCGTCTAAGAAAGCCGTCTACCGTCACATTTCCATCGCCGAATTGTCCGGCGACGAACTTCATGCGCTGAGTCAGCGCATGAAACTGTCGCTCTCAAGGGAGGATATGCTCGCGGTGCAGAAAATCTTCGCGGAGGAAAAGCGCGATCCGACGGACGTGGAACTGGAAGTCATCGCCCAGACTTGGAGCGAACATTGCAAGCACCGCATTTTTGGCGCGTTGATCGAGCACACGTTGGACGGCAAGACCGAGATCGTGGACGGCTTGTTCAAGACTTACATTAAAGCCGTCACCGAACGCATCATGGCTAAGAAGCCGGGCTTCGTGCTCAGCGCGTTCACCGACAACGCGGGTTTCGTGAAACTGGACGATACTCTTGCGGTTTGCCTCAAAGCGGAAACGCACAATCATCCCAGCGCCATCGAACCTTATGCGGGCGCAAACACCGGCCTCGGCGGCGTGATTCGCGACATTCTCGGCGCCGGCAAGGGCGCGAAGCCCATCGCGTCACTCGATGTCTTTTGCTTCGGTCCGCCGGACACGCACGAATCCGACATCAAGGCCAAGGACGTGATTCATCCGCTGGGCATTATGCGTGGAGTGGTGCGCGGCGTGCGCGACTACGGGAATCGCATGGGCATCCCGACCACCAGTGGCGCCATCGCCTTCGATAAAACATACATCTATAACCCACTCGTTTTCTGCGGCACGATGGGCGTGATCCCGATCAAGGACATCGCGAAGGAGGTCAAAGCCGGGCATATTCTCATCGCGGCAGGTGGCCGCACGGGACGCGATGGATTGAAGGGTGCAACTTTCTCCAGCGTCTCGCTCACGACAGCGAGCCATGAAGAAGATCAAACGGCTGTGCAGATCGGCAATCCAATCGAGGAGAAGAAAGTCGCGGACTTCATCATTGTCGCGCGTGACCAAGGACTTATTCAGTTTGTCACCGACTGCGGCGCGGGCGGCTTCAGCAGCGCGGCGGGCGAAATGTTGAGCGAGGTCGGCGGTGAAGTCTGGCTGGAGAATGCGCCGCTTAAGGTCGATCAAATGGAGAGCTGGCAGATTTTTATCAGCGAGAGCCAGGAACGCATGGTGATCGCGATTGATGAAAATGATCTGCCGCAGATGCAGAAACTCGCCGCAGTTTATGAGACCGAACTCTGTGTCTTGGCGAAAGCTGACGGCTCCGGCATCCTCAAAGTGAAACATTACGGCGAAGAAGTCTGCCGTCTCGATTGTCGGAAGCTTCATGAAGCTCCGCGCCGGAAGATGAAGGGTGAGTGGGATACCTCCAACGAACAAGAGGGCGTCTTTATCCCGATCGAAGATGCCGAAGCCGGCAACTCGATGCTCCAGGCTTTGCTGGCGGACTTTGCCATCGTTTCCCGCGAGCCCATTATTCGTGAATACGATCATGAAGTTCAAGGCAACACCCTCATGAAACCACTGGCTGGTGCGACAGGTGATGCGCCCCAGGATGGATCAGTCGTGCGGGTGGATGGCAGCACGCGACTTGTGGCGCTGGCTTTGTCGTTGCTTCCCGAATGGGGCAAGACGCATCCGAATCTCATGGGGCGCGCGTGTGTGGACGAATGCATCCGTCAGTTGGTGGCGATCGGCGCGAATCCCGAACGGATCGCGATCCTCGACAACTTTTGTGCGGGCAATCCGGATGCTGTCGAAGAACTGGGGGCGCTCGTGGAAACCACTAAGGGCATGGCTCACGCTGCGGAGATTTACGGTGCGCCCTTTGTGTCCGGAAAGGACTCGTTCTACAACTATTTCAAGACGGACGAGGGCTCGGTGTCGATTCCGGTCACACTCCTCGTCAGCGGATTCGGTATCGTGGAGAATGAAAAGCACGTCGTCGGTGCCAGCCTGCGAGGTGTCGGCCACAAGTTGTGCCTCGTGGGACAGGCCTCCAGCGGTCTTGCGGGCAGTGTGTTTGCGCGTTTGATTCAGCAGGGCGCGGAAGAAGAGGTGAGCTTCCCCAACGGTCCGTCCTTCGATGAGGCCGAGACCCTTGCCTCATATCAGCGCTATCACGAACTCGTCGAAAAGGGACTTGTGCTCTCGGCGCATGATGTGAGTGAAGGCGGTCTAGCCGTGACGCTCGCGGAAGCCGCATTCTCCGGCAAAGCTGGCGTGCGCGTGGATCTTGGCACTGTGTTGTGCTCCGACGATACGACGGCCGCCGAGCATCTGTTCGGGGAGACGCCCGGTCGCATCGTGTTCGAGATCGCGGCTGAGAGCGCGCACTTCGCTGAGAAGCTCGGCTTCCCGGTTATCGGAGAGACCACCAGTAAGAGTCAGTTGGTGATCGCCAATGGCGAATCGAAGCTGATCGACGCGCCGATTGCTGAATTGAAAGCGCTCTGGAAGAACGGGCTGGTGCCCTATTATTGATATAGCTGTGCAATTGCGGGAGCGTCAGTCAAACCGGATGCTCCGGTCCACGAACACCCGGTGCCACAGTTCCAGCACGACGAGTGAAACGACCTGCTTGCAGAAAACGAACTCGCGCGTTCGGTCATGCTCTTGATGAGCGCCGCGACTTTCTTTGGCTCGAAGTAGCCGCGCTTTTTCACGGCTCCTTCGTTGAGGGTGTCGGCGACCAGGTTTTTGAACTGGGGTTTGTCGAGGAAATATTCCACCGGCAAATAGAACGGAATCTTGGCGCGCCGCGCGATGTGCGGTGGGAAGACCTTGTCGGCCAGTTGGCGTTCGATGAATTTG
>JANNQW010000413.1:0-9228 GCA_031400955.1 Verrucomicrobiota bacterium | reverse complement strand
CCATTCGGGTCAGTCCTAGCATTTAAACATTTCTTGCACGCAGCCCCGTAAAGAACGAACCTACAAGCCCCTACGATTTGTGATCACACTGGCCTGATCCCGGAAGTGGAACGGATCATAATTGTAGTTCCAGCGTCCTTGGTTGGTTGATGTCACACTGTTCTCTCACGCTGTCAAATAGAGCGAAGGGCTTAGCCCGTAGCGGAGTTGACAGCGTGCGGCCACCTCCGCAGGGGTGCTATACCCCACCGATCTGTGCGACCGACATCCGTGGTATTCGCATCGCCACTCTTCGAGGAGCACCAGACCCGAGAGCATCAAGACAATCAGCCTTGGGCTACTCGGTGCGGAAGGTGGAGTCCGAGCCAATGTCGTCAGACCACTCGCAGTTCGTTTGAAAGCACGGCTTGCAGTCCTCCAATCCCAGCCTAGCTCTGTCACTACTCCATGAAACCCGCTTTCACTTTCATCACCATCGTGCTGTGCTCCTTTGCTGCGCGGACTGCCACCATCGCCGCCACAGAGCCGCCGACCAAACCCAATATCATTTTCATCCTCGCTGATGATCTTGGCTATGGCGATGTTGGATGCTACGGCGCGACGAAGGTGAAAACGCCGAACATCGACAAGCTCGCGAGAGAGGGGCGGCAGTTCATAGATGCCCATTCGGCCTCGGCGGTATGCACCCCATCACGCTATGCGCTGCTCACCGGTGAGTATCCGTTCCGCAAAAATCTGTGGGGGCCGGTGATGAATTCAAGTCCGTTGCTGGTGGACACCAGCAGGGCGACGGTTGCGAGTCTGCTGAAGCGTCAGGGCTACTCGACGGCGTGCTTTGGCAAGTGGCATCTTGGTTTTGGTGACAAACCGAGGCCGGACTGGAACACCGATTTGAAGCCGGGGCCGTTGGAATGTGGATTCGATCACTACTTCGGCATTCCGGTGGTCAGCAGTCATCCGCCATTCGTGTGGGTAAAGGATCATCGTGTCGTCGGACTCGATGCGGCGGACCCGCTGGTCTACGGTGGCAAGGAGGTCACACAGGAGTTTCCGGAAAAGATGATGTCGCCGCCGATGTCCGGGGCGAAGGCCGCGCATGCGCTCTATCGTGATGAGGACCTCGGCTCGACACTCACCGAGAAAGCCACCGCGTGGATACGTGCCCAGAAGGACAATCCCTTCTTCCTCTACTTCGCCACACCTCACATTCATCATCCCTTCACGCCGGGCACCAAGTTCAAAGGCAGCAGCGAAGCCGGACGCTACGGCGATTTCATCCATGAGTTTGATTGGATGGTCGGCGAAGTCATGCGAACGCTCGACGAACTGAAACTCCGCGAGAACACGCTCGTCATTCTCACCAGCGACAACGGTGGAATGTTGAACCAAGGCGGACAAGATGCATGGAAGGCCGGGCATCGGCTCAATGGCGATCTGCTCGGTTTTAAATTTGACTCATGGGAAGGCGGACATCGCGTGCCGTTCATTACCCGCTGGCCGGGAAAAATTGAAGCGGGCTCAGTGTCAGATCAACTCATCTGCCATATCGACATGCTGGCAACGCTCGCTGCACTTACAGGCTCGACGGCCACGGGTCCAGATAGTTTGAATGTGCTGCCTGTATTGCTGGGTAAGCCGGATAAACCTTTGCGCGATCACCTCGTCATCGCGCCGGGCAACAAGAAGAACCTTGCGCTGCGCGAAGGGCATTGGGTTTATATTGGTGCAAAAGGTGGCGGTGGTTTCACGGAATCAAAGGTCGGCGAGCATTCGCTCGGCGGACCAGCGGCGCTGAAATTCACAGACGAAACAAACAGCGACATTGCCGACGGCAAGTTCAAACCCGATGCACCAGATGAACAACTCTACGATCTCGCTGATGATCTGTCCCAAAAGCGCAACGTCGTGCGTGACCACCCAGACATCGCTGCGCGTTTGAAAGCACGGCTTGCAGTCCTCTAATCCCAGCCTAGCTCTGTCACTACTCAATGAAACCCGCCTTCACCTTCATCACCATCGTGCTGTGCTCGCTCGCCACTCGGACAGCCGTCTTCGCTGCTGAGCCGCCAGCGAAGCCGAACGTCGTCTTCATCCTCGCTGATGATCTGGGTTACTCCGATCTCGGGTGTTACGGTTCGGACATCGCCACGCCAAACCTCGACCGTCTGGCCGCCAACGGCCTGCGCTTCACGCAATTTAACAACACCGCCCGCTGCTGGCCTTCGCGCAGCGCGCTGCTCACCGGCTACTATGCCCAGCAAATTCATCGCGATGTCCTGCCTGGTCTTGGTGGCGGCAACAGTGGGGCGCGTCAGTCGTGGGCCCGGTTGTTGCCGGATTTTCTCAAACCCGCTGGCTACCGCAGCTATCACAGTGGCAAGTGGCATGTGGACGGCAAGGTGCTTGATGGCGGATTCGATCGCTCGCTCAACGTGAACAACCATGGGAACTATTTCAGTGCTGCAGGCAATACCATCGATGATAAGCCGGTGACTCCGGCAGCCGACGAAAACGACTACTACGCCACCACGGCCATCGCAGATCACGCCATCGAGTGCCTGAAGGATCATGCGACAAACAACGCGAACCGACCGTTCTTCCAATACGTCGCCTTCATCGCGCCTCACTTCCCGCTGCAAGCATTGCCGCAGGACATCGCAAAGTATCGCGACCGATATCTCGCAGGCTGGGAAGCCATGCGGGAGGCGCGCTTCGACCGGCAGAAGGAAATGGGCATCACTCACACGACTCTCTCCTCGCTCGAGCGCAACGTCGGCCCGCCTTATGCCTTTCCGGACGCAATGAAGAAACTCGGTCCCGGTGAAGTGAACCGTCCGCTGCCGTGGAGCGAACTCACTGATGAGCAACGCCGCTTCCAAGCAACCAAAATGGCGATCCACGCGGCCATGGTGGATCGCATGGATCAGGAAATCGGTCGCCTGATCGCGCAGCTCAAGGCAATGAATGCCTTCGACAATACGATCATCTTCTTCGCCTCCGACAATGGTGCCAGCGCGGAGCTTATGATCCGCAACGGCGGACATGATCCGTCCGCGCCACTCGGCAGCGAAAAAACCTACCTCTGTCTGGGTCCTGGATTTTCCAGCGCCTGCAACACGCCGTTTCGCCGGCACAAAACCTGGGTGCACGAAGGCGGCATCAGCACGCCGCTGGTCGTGCACTGGCCCGCAGGCATCAGCGCCAAAGGTGAACTGCGCAACACTCCCGGCCACATCATCGACATCGTGCCCACCGTGCTCGAACTCGCTGGCATTCAAAAACCGAAGGAATGGATGAGCGAACCGGTTCCCGATGCACCTGGCCGGAGTCTGGTCACCGCCTTTGCCAAAGATGAAACCATCGCGCGAGAGAGCATTTGGTGGCTTCATGAGGGCCATCGCGCCGTGCGCGCCGGCGATTGGAAACTGGTCGCTGCCAAGGGCGATCCCTGGGAACTCTACGACATGAAAACCGACCGCGCCGAGCAGATCAACCTGGCGGCAAAGATGCCGGACAAAGTGAAGGAACTGGAGCGAATCTGGCAGGAACAAACTGACCGGAGCATCGAGCTGACTCGAAAGACCCTTCCCGAACAGCCCCAGCCCAAGGGCGGCAAAGGCAAAGGGGCAAAGGACAAAAAACAACAGCAATGAGTGTGATGTGAACCACGAAACAAATGAACTCAATTCAAAAGGTCATCTTGATTGCAGGCGTGTGTTTCGCAGCGACGGGCATGTTTGCCGCGCAACCCAACATCCTCATCATCGTCGGCGATGACATGGGCTATGCCGACGTGGGTTTTCACGGCTGCAAGGAAATTCCCACTCCAAATCTGGATGCGCTCGCGGCGTCCGGCATGCGATTCACTAATGGCTACGTCAGCGGCCCGTATTGTTCGCCGACGCGGGCGGGCCTGCTCACGGGTCGCTACCAGACGCGCTTCGGCCGCGAGTTCAATCCCGGCGGCGCAGTGCAGGGGCTGCCGGTCAGCGAGAACACCATCGCCGACCGGCTCAAAGCGGCAGGCTATGCCACCGGTCTGGTGGGCAAGTGGCATCTGGGTTCCAACACGGCCATGCATCCCCAGCAGCGCGGCTTCACCGACTTCTTCGGATTCCTAGGCGGCGGACACGATTATTTCAAGTCCACCAGCATCCTGCGCGGCACAACACCCGTCACGGAAATGGATTACACCACCGACGCCTTCGGTCGCGAGGCAATTTCATTTATCGAAAACCATAAGAAGCAGCCGTGGTTCCTTTATCTCGCCTTCAACGCCGTCCACACACCCATGCAGGCCACCGACGAGCGCCTGGCTAAATTTCCGCAGATCACCGATCCCCGCCGCCGCACCTACGCCGCCATGATGCTCGCCATGGATGAGGCGATCGGCAGGGTGCGCCAAAAGCTCATTGAGACCGGACTTGAAAAAAACACCTTGGTGATGTTCACAAGCGACAATGGCGGCCCGACGATGCCGGGTGTCACTGTCAACGCTTCGCGCAATGAGCCATTGCGGGGGTCCAAGCGCACCACGCTGGAAGGCGGCATCCATGTGCCGTTCATCGTGTCGTGGCCCGGTCAAGTGAAGCCCGGCGTCTTCGAGTCGCCTGCCATCCAGCTCGACTTCCATGCCACCGCGCTTGCGGCTGCGGGCCTTGAACTGAAACCCGAATGGAAGCTTGAAGGTGTGAACTTGCTCCCCTTCCTCATCAGTCAGAAGACAGGCAGCCCGCACGACGCGCTTTACTGGCGCTTCGGCGGGCAAATGGCCATTCGCGCGGGTGATTACAAACTCGTCCGCTACGATAAGAATGCCGACACTCTAACTGGAAAAATGAATCAAGGCGTCACCGCCGCCAGGCTCTACAACCTTGCCAGCGATCTCGGCGAAACGAAGGATCTCGCCGCCACCTTGCCCGACAAAGTGAAGGAGCTTCAGACCAGGTGGGACGCGTGGAATACTGGAAACGTCAAGCCGCTCTGGGGTAGTGATGGTGGCGACAGTGATGGCGCTGAACCCGGCCCTGCTCCGCGACGGAAAAATAAGAAACAGCAAAACTGAAATCCTCGAAGTCATGCTCACGCCCCGGCTGCTTTCCACCATCGCTTTGGTTGTGCTGGCCTTCGGAGTAATCGGACATGCCGCTTTGCCCGATGCATCAGCACCGCCAAATCCGCGCCCGAACATTCTCATCGCCATTTCGGACGATCAATCCTTCCTGCACACTTCGGCAGCAGGATGCAAAGCGGTTCGCACGCCGGCTTTCGACCGGGTTGCGCGCGAGGGCATCCTGTTCCGCAACGGCTTCGCAGCATCGCCCGGTTGCAGTCCCAGCCGGGCTGCATTGCTAACCGGCCGTCACACTTGGCAGCTCGAGCAAGCTGGCACGCATTACGGCAGTTTCCCGGCAAAATATGCCGTGTTTCCAGATCTGCTCGAAGCTGAAGGTTACGCCGTGGGCTACACCGGCAAGGGCTGGGGGCCGGGAAATTGGAAAGTGAGCGGACGCACCCGCAATCCGGCGGGCCCTGAGTTCAGCAAGCGCAAGCACACACCACCAAACACAAGCATCAGCATCAATGATTACGCAGGCAACTTCGAGGACTTCCTTTCCACGCGCACCAAGGTTCAGCCGTTCTGCTTCTGGTATGGCGCGGCCGAACCGCACCGCGCTTATGAAAAAGGCTCGGGCCTGAAATCCGGCAAACGATTGGAAGACGCTGTCGTGCCGCCGTTCCTCCCCGACACACCGGAAGTGCGCAGTGACATCCTGGATTACTGCACTGAAATCGAGTGGTTCGATGCTCAACTGGACCGGATGCTGAAGCTGCTGGAAGCGGCAGGTGAACTGGACAACACGTTGGTCATCGTAACCGCCGACAACGGCATGTCCTTCCCGCGTGCCAAGGCTAACTGCTACGAACATGGCATTCATGTGCCACTGGCCATCCGCTGGGGCGCCAAGGTGCCCGGCGGGCGCACCGTGGACGACATCGTCGGTTTCGTGGACTTGACCGCCACCATGCTCGAAGCCACCGGCACCAAGCCAACGGAGAAAAGTCAGCTTTCAGGGCACAGCATCCTTGGCACTCTCACCTCGACGAAGCAGGGTCTCGTGGATCCCGCGCGCAACATCGCGTGGGCCGCGCGTGAGCGTCACGCATCATCGCGCTACAACGACTTGGGCTATCCCCAGCGCGCCCTGCGCACCTCGCAATATCTTTACATCCACAACTTTGAACCCAATCGCTGGCCTGCCGGCGATCCGCGCATCGTCCAATCCGACGGCAGCCTCGGCCCCATGCACGGTGCCTACTGCGACATCGACCCCTGCCCCACGCTGGAACTTCTCGTGAGCAATCACGATGTCCCTGCGCTGGGCAAATATTTCCAGCTCGCCGTCGCCAAACGGCCCGCCGACGAATTGTTCGACATCACCAAAGATCCTGGTTGCCTTCAAAACCTGGCGGCGGACCCGGCGTTTAAAAAAACAAAACAGGAATTATCCGGGCAACTCATGAACCACCTTCAAATGACAGGCGATCCACGTGTCCAAGGCAACGGCGCCATCTGGGAAACCTATTCACGCTACAATCCGATCCGTAATTTTCCGCCACCGGACAGTTTGAAGTGAGCCTCCGCGGAAGAAGCGCCTCAGGTTACCGCGACGACTTCGGAAGATCATCCTTCGACGGCGGCGGCAACAACGGCGAAGCCCGCATTTCTTTGGGAATGTCCTCGGGCGACAGGGCGGGCAGCAATGGGTTGGGCCCGTCCTTCCAGGAACCACGCCATTCAGGCGTCACCCCGCTTTCGCTCGTGATCCGGTGCAGACCGATCACTTGCAGCCGCACTCCTTCGATATAGAAAACGGTGCGATCCGCCAACCCCTCCACCACACTGCGTCCACGACGCAACAACGGTCTGCCACGAAGAATCACCTCGCCGCCACCGATCAATGCCTCCTGCCCCAGCCCGATGAGTTCCTCACGATAATCGATCTGCAAAAACACATGTCCTTTCGCCCGCACCTTCTTGGGGGTTCCGTCAGACTTGGTCGAAACCACGGTAATCTCGTCAGCCGCAACCTTGTAATACGGCGGCAGTTCCAGACTCCGCGGACTCAGCGCCCTGGCCTCGCCGTAGTTCATTGAGAGAAGAAATCCAATGTCAGCCCCGCCGGCCTCATCCGGTGTGGCATGGATGGTTTTTTTGTCCGCCGATTTTTCCTCCTTCCCGGGCGTGGACTGACAACCGGTGAGCAAGATGGACCCGACAGCCTGCAGCACAACGATTCCCATGAGTCGTAGTGCGCCGATAATGCGGACGTTTCTCATGTTGCAACATAAGCATATCATCCAGCCCTACCAGCCCGATTTTGCACCGTGACGGATTCTTAAATTTAGGGTTGGCCGCCCGGAGGATTTGTGCGTAGTATTTTCACCATGGAAACTCAGTGGTATCTTCTCAAAGTCAGTGAAAACGAGGTTTTCGGACCTGCTCCCCTCAGCCAGCTTCGCACTTGGGCAGCAGAAGCGAAAATCTCCCCCATGGATCGCGTCTCCAAGGACAACCGGATATCCTGGCAGCGTGCGCCCATGATAACTGAACTTCAAATGGACTGGCTGGTCGAAATGCCCGACGGATTTCTCTACGGCCCCACTAGCGTTGGCACTTTGCAGGAATTTCTCGCCACCGGAGAGATTGATGAGCGGACAACGGTCATCAATACCTTCGAGAACACCAAGACCCGGATCAATGAATTGGCATTCTTCATGGACAGTCCGCAACGCGTCCGCGGCTCACAGGAGATCGCTCCTGTCGCCGACAACTCGGCCGCCACTCCCGGCGAGAGTCAGCAGATGCAGGAGCGCTGCGCATGGCTGGAAAGACAGAACATGGATCTACAGCGTGAAATCGTCCGCTGGCATGATGCGGCTCAAAGCCTCCGCCAGCAGTTCATCGAGGCTACAGGCACCGAGCCCAACTGAACCAGAAAGGATTACATTTCACGAATTGTGTAGTTGCATTGTCCTCTGCACTGGATTAGTTCCGCGCCCTTCCAAAATTCAAGCTCGGGTGGCGGAATTGGTATACGCGCAGGATTAAGGATCCTGTGCCGCAAGGCTTAGGGGTTCGAGTCCCCTCCCGAGCACCACCTAGAGTATCAACGAGTTACGATTGAAAAGCCCGCGAAGGGCGTGAGTTCCACGGTGCAGCTAAATGCACGAATAATGCCACAAAATGCACCTTAACGTGCAATTAGCGTGCAATGGATTTACCTAGTGAAAGCCCATTTTTCACCACGCCCCACCGTCCCTACCATTCTTATAGAAAATCAGAATGCTCATCCAGGATGCTCAACCAAAATCCGTCCCATCGATCCCTAGCTTTCTTCAAAAGCGGCTGATGCCACAGCCACGCTGCCGGCTTATAAAAAGACTTTAATGGCTCTTCCCATTCACCCGGAAGCAACGGCCCCATGGAGCTGCGAAAGGAATATATGACCGGGAACGCACTCCCCATATACAACATCACCGCCACTAGGACGCTGATGATCCAACCCGTGGCGTGGGACTTGTGCGGTGTGGCTTCTGACATGGCGGCAGTAGATGGGAAAGGCGAGGGCTGAAGGATGAAGGATGAAGGATGAATGACAGCGGATGTGGTAAGGCGCAGACGGGGCCGAGTCTGCCGGGATGGGTCAGGAACCCGGGAATGAAACATCCAGAATCCGCATCCAAAATTCTTGCCATCTACCTAAAATTCTATCGAGGGGCGGCTGATTCCACAGCCACGTTGCAGGCCTATAAAAAACACTCACAGGCTCTTTCCATGAACGCGGCAGCCAAGATCCCTTGGGGCTGTAAAAGCACCAGAGGACAGGATCAGCACTCCCAAGATACAACACCACCGCCACTAGGACGCTGATGATCCAACCCGTGGCGTGGGACTTGTGCGGTGCTTCTTCTGACATGGCGGGAGGGCTGGGAAAGGATGAGGGCTGAAGGATGAATGACAGCGGATGTGGTAAGGCGCAGACGGGGCCGGGTCAGTCGGGATGGGTCAGTAAACCGGGAGTGGAACATCCAGAATCCGCATCCAAAACTCATCCCATCTATAACTAATTTTCTTGAGGGGCGGCTGAGTATACAGCCAAAATGCAGGACGATAAAAAGCATCCACAGGCCCTTCCCATGAACGCGGCAGCCAAGATCCCTTGG